>DSAU01000299.1 GCA_011046315.1 bacterium | reverse complement strand
TTCTCCATAAAGCCGAAGATCTGTTCGTGCTCAATCATTCGCATGATTTGACGCGGATTTTGTATGTGTCATCAGCCCTGCCGGAAGAATTGGAAAATTATGCCGGCAAAAAGATCAACATCAGCCGTGTTGGCGAAGAGTTCCTGTTTTATGAGGCGGAACCGACAGAACTACTGGAATATCTGTCGCTGTTGCGGGATTTTATGCAAGACCACGCTTATGAACATCATAAACATCGCTATGGCCTTCGCGTTCACAAGATAGCGGCAGTAATGTCTTGTGGTAAAAATTTTGCAATCTGGAAAACTGCTGGTCGCAGGATACCATGGCAGACGCCGGATGCTCCCAACAATATTATTCATATTCGACTGGCAACCGGGTCTGCTGTCGAACAAATGAATGCCCATCCATTTTCCAAACTGCACACCGCGCTGACCCACAATGGCGAGACCACCAACTATGAGGCGTTACGACAGCGGGTGGAACAGTTTAATCTTTCGCCGCTGGCAAGTACCGACACCGAGGTGGCTTCGCTTAAATTTCATCTGGTAGCCGATGAATGGGAATATCCGGATTGGGCGCTGTTCGAAAGTTTTTCGCCAACAACCGGAGATGATTTGAAACTGGTCGATCCTGAAATTAGAGCGCAATTGGAACAGGTGCAGCGGGTGGAATTTGCCAGCTCGCCCGACGGACCTTATCAATATCTATGTTTGCGCCATAATCCTTATCGAAAAGCCACTGAACGAGTGGATTTGAAGGATCCGGCTGATTTGCGGCCCAATATCAGCGCGTTATGGTGTGATGCAAATAAAAGTGAAAGCCGTTTCGTGAGTATCATCGCATCGGAAGAACACGCAGTTCGAAAGATGCTCGAGTTGTTGGACCGTGAAAAAATTATCGATGGCGCCGAGGCTGATCAGACCTTTGTCAATTCCGGAATGATCAGCCGTTGCTATTTTGACGATACCTGCCAGATCAACAAATTTGAACTGATTGACCGTTACGGCAAACCGGTGCAATTGGAAAATTCGGGTGAACATTACAGTGTGCGGCGCAAGATTTTATCGCAAGCCATCGACGAGTCCGGTTACCAGGGCTGGGACGAAAATTATCAACGATTCTTTAGCGAAAATTTGAAAAAACTTAGTTTTGTTGAATTTCGCGGCTTGCTTGAAAATCGCGTCAATGCTGCTGCGTCGGATCTTGAGTTTAGCCGGATACTGGAGCTGCTCAGCTGGCTCAACGATTATTTGAAAACGCTTGATCCGGGGACCAAGGCGCTCAGTTCGTTGCTCGATATCGTCAAGTTAAATATTGATCGGCTTCTGGATCGCGCCGGCGAAGAAATATTCACCAACTATTTCCGAATCGATCAAAATGCAGCCTACAGTTTTGATCGCAGCCCGGAGAACGGTGATTCGCTGGTGATCGATGCCAGCGGTTTCCTGCAGGAGGGAACCGATCCGGGGTTGTCTCTGGCAAGCTTTCTGTCGTTTGCCTATAACCACGGCTGGCGAAATTTTATAATTTACCGCGCCAGTGGGCATCGGTTGATTTCCACTGCGGTGATGGGCAGCGGCGACACCGATGACGTGCAAATGGACGTTTATGGCGCGGTGGGCGAATATTTCGGCGCATTCATGAAGGGCGGCGTCATTCGCTTGCACGGCAATGCGCAAAACTTTTGCTGCATGTGCATGCATCACGGTGAGCTCTATGTTTTCGGACATGCGGGAAAAGTTTGCGGTTATGCATCAAAGGGCGGCAAGGTCTTTATCATGGGAAATGTGGTGGATCGATGCTGGACTAATTCTGTAAACGATTCCCGCTGCCAGGATTTAGAGGTCATGATCCTTGGCTCGCCGAACAAATACGCCGGAGAATCGCTGATGGGGGGGAGGTTCTTTTTTGCCGGCTTACATTTTGACCAGAAAGGGAGGTTGTGGTTAAACCAACGACCATGTCTCGGTTCAAAAATGTTCGGCGGCGCATCCCGGGCAGAGTTTGTATTCTTTGATCCGGAAGACCGGCTTATCCATGCCCAGTATAACCACGGAAAGCTGATACCGTTTACCGATGAACAGTGGCAAATATTTGATAAAAAAATCAGGGAGACATTTTCACTCTCGAACATTCAGCTCATAAAGCAGGGAGGGGCTGAGTTCCTCGAGCTAAACGGTAAAGAGATCGAATATTGCAAAGAAAACTTCAAACTAATCGTTCCCAGAGGCGGACTTAAAGGATACGAATCTCATTAGCTGAAAGGGAGCAATGAGTTCGCAGGGAACAATTTGCATGATCCCCAGAAATCGTGTTGGTTACGACCATGATGGAAAAAACTCGCTTGCGTGATTACGGATATGTTCATGCACTATCGTTCGGATAGCCTCCGTGTTTTACCCTCCTGAGAATTTGGGCTCCACATTCGAAACTCACCCACCAATTTTATACCGGGAATAGTGTAAGCAGCAAACCTGGCTTTGAGGCAGAGCTGTAGCACATCTTATTTGGCATAAAATACCAAAGTTGGTATAATTATCGCAGCCATCCCATCTAAAGGTAGGGTTGCCTCATTGTTGAAAGCTTCGTCGGGGGAAGGGGGGAAGTTGGGTTTCTGTAACAAGCTGCATCAGCCGCCCGTGCGGATACGATCACAGCATTTTCCAGCAAAAAAAAACCGCAAAATTACATAAAATTCATTCGGAGAAACCTGCGTAGCACGGGTCTGCTGGATGCAAAGTTAGAATGTTTACATTATTTTCTGGGTTTGCTATAAAATCTGGTAAATTCTGGATGTAACCATGTTTATCTACTTATTCCTTCCATCATACCAAGAGATATTAAAAATGGTAATCGATCACAGGGTGGGTGAATATAAACCGCTGAAGCGGTTAAAAGAGCTGTTTTGAGATGATTATTTCACCACAATGAATTGTGGTGTTGTTTCAATGCCTCTTTGAACTAACACCATGATTCATCATGGTGTTTACA
>DSAU01000005.1 GCA_011046315.1 bacterium | reverse complement strand
GAGTCGCTGGTAAATCGCTTCAAACGCCGGGCTGACTTGTTCCGGTTTTTCGTTTACGTCGGCGGCGAATAATTTCAGCGCAGTTTCGGCGCTAATGGCAAAGTCCTCATCTTTGCTGCCCAGCTTAAATTTGTAGTCCTCTCCTTTGCGCCCAAAAATGACGACGCCCTGTTTTTCTTTTCCCGCGCTGCGGCGCACGCGGCTGCGCCGCGGCAGTTCGCGCGCCTTCTGAACAATTTCGGGCTGGTGCATCTTCAAGTGGTTCAACAAATTTCTATAATCCACATCCCAGGAGCGCTCTTCCTGCGCCGCCAGTTCCTGTTCGTACTGTTCGCGAAAGAAAGATTCCAGTTGCGTTTCATCTGTCAGCACCAGCGTATCTTCGCCTAACAGCGCATTGATCATGTCAAATTTGAGCGTGGTGATCTGTTTGATTCGGGTTTCATCTTCGCCGGTAGCAGTGGGAAAAAAATTGTAAATGTACAGCCGGTCGAACACTTTTTTGTTGATGCGATTAATTCTGCCCACCCGCTGAATGACGCGGGTCGGATTGTAGGGGATGTCATAATTGAAAATAATGCCGGCGCGGTGCAGGTTAAAACCTTCGGAAATGGCGTCGGTAGCGATCAAAATGTCGAAGTCATTTTTCTGCTCATCTTTCGGCAGTCCGGCATCGAAATTTTCGCGGATGGTTTTTTTGTTAGTTTTATTGGCATCTTTGGAAGTGTATTTGAAAAGGCGGAAATCCTTTTCCAACCGCTCTTCCAGATAATTTACCGTATCGCCAAATTCAGAAAAAATAACAATTTTTCTTTTCGGCTCATTCCGCAGCCAGACTTGAAGAAGTTTTTTCAACCGTTCAATTTTAGGGTCAGCGCCGATCCCTTTGGAAAACCATTGGTCTTTAATCCGCGACAGCAGTTCGATATCTTTGATTACATCCTGAATAAATTGTTCCGACAAATCTGCGCGGTCGATGGTGATGAGACCTTTTTTCTGATAAGTCTGCAATAAATCTTCAAAATTAATTTCAGCGGCGTCAGCATCCAATTCAATTCCGCCATCCAGCAACAGCGAATCCACATCGGGCAGTTTTCCTTTTTTGTAAATGGGAACTTTGCCCAACCGATCATACCATCCTTTGATAACTTCGGCAGATTTTATCATCGCTTTAAGACTTTCGTTGAAGGAAAATTTTGAGCTTTCAAACCGATGCACCAGCAGCCGCCGCATAAATTTTGCCAGATTGATCTGGGTTTGAAAAAATAAATTTTCATCGCCGAAATCCGCTTGCAGCCGGTCGCGGTATTTATCGATGTTTTTCAAATATTGGGTCGGCTTGTAGCGGGCGCCAATAAATCCGGTTTTGGAATTTTCATCTTTGGGTGCGATATTTTCCAGCGTTTCCACATAAAGCGGCGCCAGTTCGCCCAGATCGTATTCCAACAACATGGGCGGCTCCACGATGTTCAATTCGATTTTTTGTTTTTGTAAATCCTCCCGGTATTCATCAATATCATTCAGGTCGAGCCGGGAGCGGCGAATCAACAACGGCGAAATTAAATTGCGGATTTCCCGGGCTAATTGGGCAATTCGGGATTTGATGACCAGCAGCGGTTCCAGTTTTTCACGCTGGGATTTGGTAATGGCTTTGTATTGTTTGATCAGCTCCCGAAACTGGTACGCCAGATTATCAATGGTCTGAATGGTTGACCTGGCCGGAATCTGAAACAATTTGATCATCGAAAAAATATCCTGGGGCCGATTGTTGAACGGCGTGGCTGTCAACAGCATGACTTTATTGCCCTGACAAAGTTGATGCAAATTGCCGTAATCCCGGGTTTGTTCATTACGATATTTGTGAGCTTCGTCGATGATGATCAATTTTTGTTCATCGCGGCTCATCTGTTTCAAGGCTTTGTCGATGGAGCCGGAGCTGAAAACACGGGCGTTGTAATCGTAACTAAACCGGTAATCATTCCATTGATCGGTCAAATGCGGCGGCGCAATGATAATCGTCTTCATGCGTAAATTGTGGGCAATGGCTGAAGCCACGATGCTTTTTCCCAACCCCACGACGTCGGCGACAATCACGCCGTTGTGTTTTTCAATGATATTCAGCGCCTGATAGATGGCGTCGGTCTGATATTTGAGATTGAAAAAGCGGTTGCCGGTAATTTCCGCCGGAAAGCGAATGAGCGGTTTTTTGAAGGTAAAATATTCATCCAGCACCCGCACGTACATAAAGAACGGCAGCGGTAATTTTTCAAGCCAGATTTTTTCCACCACCTGCGATTCAAATTGAACCGCGTCATTTTTATTAACGATGTCAATGGCGGATTCCCACAACTGGTCAAACAGCTCTTTCCCTTCCAGATAATGCTCATCCCGAAACACGACATTGATCTCATTGCGCGACGTCAGCCCGGACAATGACAAATTACTGGAGCCGGTGATGACTGCCCCGGGATAGCGCCCGCCTTCGCTGTGTTCCGGCTTTTTCTCAAACAGGTACAGTTTGGCGTGATTGGGCTGTTCGGTCTTTCTGATTTCCAGCGAACCGTCTCGAATCTTGTTCAAGAATAATTTGAAGGCTGCCTGTTTTTCTTCCGTGTCAAAAAAATCAGTATCATTAAATAACGTAACCAGCGAATTGAAATAATTCTGCTTGATCTGCCCGCGCGAAATATTGACTTCCTGAATGATCTCAAATTGTTTTATCTTGTTCAATATACCGCGTTCGACATCCATGCCGATGAGTATTCGCATCTGCTTGTCGATCAAATTTTGATACAGTTGTTCAAAGCCAGAAAAATAGAAGTAGCCGACCAGAAAGTGAAGTTTGTCAGTCGAGGGCAGAATGTCATCAATCACATCGGCAAGCAGTTCATTTTGATTGGTGATGAATTTGCTGGGCATTTTTTGATCCTGAATTTAATTTTTGATCTTGGCGCCTTAGTGGCTGAACTGTTACAGTTTTATCATCTGTCAAATAATCAGATCATCAAGCGAT
>DSAU01000068.1 GCA_011046315.1 bacterium | reverse complement strand
TACGCGGATGAATTCTGAGTATCCGCCATCGCTATTGCTACCCAGATCGTAGCCGGTTACCAGCACCTGATCTCCGGCATTAAATTTGGGATGTTGACTGGATGCCACAACGCCGGCGGCGTCGATGCCGGGCACATGCGGATATTGGCGGGTAACGCCGTAAGCGCCGGTTGCTGAAAGCGCATCTTTGTAATTTAGCGATGAGTATATCACGCGGATCAGCAACTCACCGGCTGGAAGATCATCCAATTTTCGATTGACAATTGCAGCAACGGCTTTGCCATTTTTATCTCTGGAGACAAGGTAGGCTCGAAATTTTTGTTCATTCTGCATATATGAGATCTCGGATTTTTATGAGTCAAACGAACGGCAGCGCGAAGCACTCGATTTTAAATTGGGATAAAATTAAGCGCTCAACAGCCGCCTATTTTAAAATAATTGAAATAACTTCACCAGGAATAATACATAGAAAACAAGCAACATCGATCCTTCAAATTTAGTGTTTTCCCGATCGAGGGTGATGAAAAAATAGAGTAAACTGGCTGCGATCAGCATATAAATCCCGAAGCCCATCATCCGCTCCGGAATGATCAGCGGACCTATCAAACCGGCAACCCCCATAATGGCAAAGGCATTGAAAATATTCGATCCGAGCACCGTTCCCACCGCAATATCGGTGCTGCCGCGCCGCGCGCTCACGATACTAGCGACAATTTCCGGCAGCGACGTTCCCAGCGCCAAAGCGCTGGCTGAAATAATTTCAGTTCCGATGTCAATTATCTGAGCCAGTTTAATGATCGCTTCGATTGTGTATTGTGCACTGAAGTAGAGAAATGCACAACTGACGATCAAATACAAAATATGAATTGGTTTAAATTTAGGCCTTCTGATATTTTGTTCGATCTGTTTTCTTCGGTGTTTCCGGTGTTCGTTTGAGGCATAGCGCATGTATATCAAAAAACCACCGATACAAAACAATGCCTCATAGCGGGTAAAAATTCCGTCATGACAGGTAATGGCAATGATAAAAGAGGAACCGAGCAGGATCGGTAAATCAACGCTGATTACATTTTTTTCAATGGTAAAAAAACCGATGATTAACGGTAAAATACCGAGCCCCAGAAAGATATTGGTAACATTTGAGCCGATCACATTGCCAATAACAATCTCTGAATTTTTTGAGATCACTGCAAAAATTGAAGTTAACAACTCGGGCAGCGATGTCCCGACCGACACCAGGGTCACGCCGATGATAAATTCCGGAATACCCAGCGCCAGGCCGATATGCTTAGCCGAACTGATAAAATATTCTGACGACTTTACCAATCCAAAAAGACAAACAGCTAAGATGAAAATCCAAAATATGAGCAACATCCGAAACCTTTAAGCTGATTAATAGTCTGTACACAACCTCGATTGTAAACGTTCAAAGGATAACCAACGAACAATTGTCGGAAACCGCTTAAACGGTTTGCCGTTTATTTTATTGTAGGCGGATTCAAGTTCCAAGTACAACAAGGTGAATTTTACTAAAAAAAACATTAAATGTCAAGCAGATAATTCAGTGGTAAGTATGATCTCAGTTACTGGTGGAATACTGATGCCATCGCTTGATGATTTGATTGTTTGAGAGATGATAAAATTTTTATATAGAGCTACCTATTTTTAATATTGTTACAAATAAAGCGATGGCATCAGTCTGCGTCTCCACCGATGACTGAGGTGTTACAATAAATTAGTAGCGAACGTCCGCGAATAATCCCAACTACAAAGGTTGAGCATCTTAACCTCAGCGGAAGATTTTGTTTTATTGATGAAATTATTCAACCTGAATAATTCATACGCCACAGAGTTTCAAAGACACAAAGGCACACAACGTAATGAAAATATAAAGCTTGGCAGGCAAAGTAGATTAATCGACTCAGAATATTCGTTATGAATGCTTCTTTCACAACTTTGTTCCCGCCGCGGCGGGATTCGTGACTTGATGCCTTGGTGGCAAGATTTCTGAATTAAACAGGTTAATGAATGAAGTAAAGAAACCGCAAACAATCTAAAAAATCATTGCAGGTTAATGCCACGCTGTAATCATTAACACGCTTTGCTCCGGGATACCACGCCGCGCGGTTGGCGAGATGGGTTTTTTTGACCATAACTTCAAAATGATAGGGAGCTTGCCATTTTAACGGCTGAAATTCCGTCAACCGGCCGATTGCATTGGACACGCCAGCTTTAATTAATTCCCGGGATTTGTTCGGGTGAAGATTCAGGTTCGCCTCGCCAATGCCCTGCTTTACGGCGACGGTTTCGATTTGCGGGATCAATCCCTTTGCTTGTTCGCAGATCAGGTTGTCGCCACAGACAAATATCACCGGAACGTCGAAATAGCCGGCAATCAATGCGTTCCAGCCAAATTCCGGCAGCGATGTTCCGTTAACGCGCAGGTCGAAGATGTCGCCGCGCATGGTATGCGCCAGCGTACCCGCAGCGGTCATGGCTTTGGCGTGATAACCGACAAAAATTGCTGCGTCAAAACTGTTGTCGATACCTTCCATCATGCTAAAAGGACCGCTCGCCCAGGCGCGCAGCAAGCGAGTGTTTTCGTTAAGCTGATCCGGAATAATGTTGCGCGCTGTACCGTGCGCATCGCGAACAACAATTTCATTAGCACCGCTTTGCTGAGCGCCGTCAATAGCAGCGTTCACCTCGTCGGTCATGATTTTTCGAAAATACTGGTAGTCGGATTGTCTTTTTTCCTCGTCAACTTCTTCCCAGTTTATAACACCGGTGACGCCTTCCATGTCAACGCTGATGTAGATTTTTAATTTTTTCATGAGCGGTTCTCCGTAATTTTTAAACGAGTTATTCGGTTTGATGTTAATCCAGTCGTTAAACTTGAAAATATGTATTATCTCAGCCATGGGTGGAGACATAGACTGATGCCATTGCTTTATTTGTGAAAATATTTGAAATCGATAGCTTGATTTAAAAGTTTTATTATCTGTCAAATAATC
>DSAU01000070.1 GCA_011046315.1 bacterium | reverse complement strand
GTATCGCTGAATATTTATGACATACTCGGCAAAAAAGTTCGCACCCTGGTGAATAGCAATCTTCCCGCCGGTTACCATTCAGCTCATTGGGACGGAAAATCAGATACCGGGATTCAGGTTTCATCAGGGTTGTATATTTGCGTATTGAAAGGTCATCAAAACAGTCAGAAGACAAAAATTATTTTAGTAAAATAACAGTAACCAAACCAGCACAAACTTTTCGATATAGAAGATGCAACGAAAAGGAGCCAGCAATGAAAAATAAAACTTTGATGTTGATCGTTTTGTTTACGTTTTTCTTTTTTAACCAGTCTGTATCGCAGATTGAATCAAACGTATCCAAAGTTGGTATCACGGCTGCGCCATTTTTAACCATCGGCGTGGGCGCAAAAGCCACCAGTGTGGGTGGTGCTTTTGTGGCGACGGCCAACGACGCCTCTGCCCTATTCTGGAATCCGAGCGGCATCGCCAGGCTTGCCAAACCAGAAGGCGTTTTTTCTCATATCAACTGGATTGCAGATATCAGCTTTGATTTCATCGGTTTTGTTTTGCCCGCCGGTCGATTCGGTACTGTCGGCGCCGCCATCACCTCGATGAGCATGGATGATATGCTGGTTCGAACCGAATCCCGACCACTTGGAACCGGCGAATATTTCACTTCCAGCGACCTGGCATTATCATTGAGCTATGCCTTCAATTTAACCGATCGCTTCTCCATCGGTTTCACCGGGAAATATATCCGGCAACAAATTTGGAAGGAAACGGCCCAGGGATTTGCTATCGATGTGGGAACGCTGTTTACTACCGGTTTCCATGGTATGCGTATCGGCGCCGTGTTATCCAATTTCGGAACAGATATGCGCATGACCGGTGAAGACCTGGTTCACTATTATGACATTGACCCAACAAGTTTGGGGAACAATGACGAAATTTTTTCCGAACTGAAAACCGATTCATGGCCCCTACCATTGACGTTCCAGGTGGGATTAGCAATGGAAATCATGCAAAACGACATGAACCGTATCACTGTTTCGATGGACGCTGTCCAGCCTACCGACAACACCGAGAGCATCAATCTGGGAATGGAATACGCTTTGAGGGAAGGATTTTTCCTGCGCGGCGGCTATCGCAACCTCTTTCTCCGCGACTCTGAAGAAGGGATCACCCTCGGTGCTGGAATTGATTTAAATCGGATTTATAATTTGCCATTGCGATTTGACTATGCTTATGCTGATTTTGGCAGGTTGCAGGACATCCATTGTGTTACATTGATCATTCAATTTTAGAACCAGCAGCTGCTAATTATTATAAGGAAGTGAATGACAACAAGCAACCGATTTTCAACTATTAAAATTTTCATCATCAGTTTATGAGGCCAATCCATTCGATGCTGCTAATTTTTCGACAATTTCTGATTTCATTAATTACAATTTTGATCGCGTCTCTGTCTGCCTGCGTCAAACAAACCAATAAACATCCAATTGAGCTAATATTTTCTGAACGAGCTGCGATTGTTGAAATCGGCTCAAATTTTATTGGGATTGAAGCCCATGGCAGTTCGCCGCTGCTTAATCGCATCAGTTTTTTTTATCCGGTTGCCAATAGCATCGATTTGAGTCAAGATTATTGGACCCGGCAGCAGTGGCAAATTCTAAAAATTGACGTAAAAACCGGTAATCGACCTCTCAAACGGCTGGGACTGAATCCGCTGGAAACCAAGCTCACGCCCTATTCAGTATGGTTTACCGATGAATATGAAGGCTGCCATCTCAAAATCGGCTATCGCTTCTGCCACCACCAACCAGCAATGTTATTTACTGTTGAAATTGAAAACCGATCGTCTGCGCCGGTTCCGCTGGAAATATTCACCCAACTTGATCTGACCATTAGAACCTGCCATTCGTATCAAATCAAAAATCCAACATCACTCTCAATCGACACCGTCATTTCTGCAATCTTTGCGGAGTTCGATGACCCGGAAACAGCAAACGCAGAACTGTTTGTGGGTAATGTCGGACTGTTTCCCGAAGGCTTTTTCACCGATAAAAACGATCTGAACGGGTTTCGCGAAAACGAATCGGACGATTCAGCAGCACCAACTCAAGAGAAAAATCTGTCGCGCACGGTTTATTCGCCTTCCCCATCGGTAGCTGCCTTTGTCTATCGCCCAAAACTGGCGCCGAATCAAAAAACTGCCGTTCAGCAGATTATCGGTTCCTGTCGTATCGGTGAAGCCCGAGAACTGCTGAATGATCTGACGAACAATTACCAGCAGGAAGTCGAGAGCTTCGAAAGTTGGATCAAACAAAAGTCATGTCGCGACACGACAATAATCACCGGTGATGCAATAATAGATCATTCAGTGCGCTGGGCAAAAGCCATCATGCAAACTAACCGCCACTATCTCCACGATCAGTTTGTGCCCATGCCCTGTCCGGCGCAATACAACTTTTTTTTCACCCACGACGTTCTGCTCAGTGACCTGGCAGCAGTTTATTTTGACCTGGACCGGGTAAAGCAAAATTTGCTCTATATTATCAACCATGCACGGCCAGATGGGACAATACCTCACGCCTACTACTGGAAGGACGGCGATTACGTCACTGAATATGCTGCCGCTGACAATTGGAATCACTTTTGGTTTATCCTGCTTGCCGCGCGATACCTGCGTCATTCCGGGGATCGGAAAACATTGATCGCACTGAAACCGTTTCTGCTCAACAGCCTGAAAAACGCTTTAACCAGCAAAGGTCCGGATGACCTCATGTGGGCGCATCATCCTGACTGGTGGGACATTGGAAGCTCTCGAGGTCCCCGCTCCTATATGACAATTCTTGCAATTCGAACAATCCGAGAATTTTTATACATCTGTTCTGTACTGGATCAGGAAACCGAGAATCTCATCAAATACGAACTCCTCGCAAACCGGAAGCAGCAACAACTTAATAAGCGGTTGTGGAGCGATAGTTTGAATTATCTGATTAATTATTATGAAGACGGTTCTCAGGATTCCC
>DSAU01000044.1 GCA_011046315.1 bacterium | reverse complement strand
TTATTATATTTTTAATCTTATAATTTTTCATTAGCCCAAAAAAACTGAGAGGAGGTTTGAACATTAATGCCCAGTGTTAAAGTACGCGAGGGTGAAAGTTTTGAAAGAGCATTTAAACGGTTTACCAAAGCCTGTGAAAAATCAGGCTTAATGTCTGAAATTAAAAAACATCAGCATTTTGAGAAACCGAGTGAGCGCCGAAAGCGAAAAATTAATGCCGCAAAACGAAAAATCCGCAAGATTCAATTGATGGAGACCAGATAGGCTTGCGATTGTATAGGTTAACGCTTGTTTTTCTAAGTTGAGTATCAGCGTTTAATTTTATAGGAGGGCGTTGAAATGTCATTGCTGGGAAAATTAACTGAAGAGCTGAAAGCAGCTCTGAAAGCGCACGATAAATTTCGTGTAAATACACTTCGGATGTTAATTTCTCAACTTAAAAACGCCCAGATAAACGCGGGCACTGAATTGTCGCCTGAACAAGAATTAGATGAGATCATCAGCGCCGCAAAGAAACGAAAAGAATCCATACAAGCGTATCAAGCTGGAGGCCGCCAGGATTTGTTTGAAAATGAGCAAACAGAACTGGAAATAATTAAAGAATTTTTACCAAAACAGATGTCTGAATCTGAAGTAGAGCACGAGATCGAAAAAGTCATTCAGGAAACCGGGGCAACGAGCATTAAAGACCTTGGAAAAGTTATGGGTGAAGTCATGGCTCGATTGAAAGGCAAAGCAGATGGCAAAAAGGTTCAGGCAATGGTTCGAGCCAAATTAATTTGAATTTCAACCAAAGGTTATCAGCAAAAGTGAATAAAGAACGGTTACCCTTTATTCGCTTTTTTTATGCTTAAAAAATATAAATGGTAGTAGAATATGCCTGCTGCATTAAAGGAAATCATTGTTGATCTGATTATTGTTGTCGTCCTGTTGTTTTTCATTTATCGGGGCTTTAAGCGCGGATTTATCAAGGAATTTATGAGCTTCTTTGGGATATTGGTCAGCTTAATACTTGCCGTCCGCTACATGTCAACTATTACGGCTGCATTGTATGGCGCCTTGGAATTGCCACAGTCGATAGTAACGGTGATTGCATTTTTGATCATTTTTATCCCGGTGATGTTATTATTCAGATGGGTATCGAAAAAACTCAAACTGATTTCCAGTTTTTCATTTACACTGGGAAACCTCGACAGAATTGCCGGAATAACAATCGGACTGATAAAAGGCGCCATCTTTATCAGCATCTGTACAATGGTTATTTCGCTGAGCAATTTATCGATGCTTTTTAGACAGGAGGTCCAAAGTTCTCAATTGTTTCGACCAATGAAGCAGGTGTTGCCGCTGGCCTACAGCGTGACCCGGGTTTTTGTTTGGCAAAAGTACAAATCCTTTTATATGGAAATGCAGGAATCGTTGAGCGCCAAATCCAAGGCAGTCATGGATCAGAAGGCAGAAGATTATATCAGGGATTTTGAGGGAAAATAATTGGTGTGATCAATTGGATAATGATGTCTTTGAAACATTAGAATTTGATAAGGTAATTGAGCATCTTAGTCAGCTTCCGATTTCCCGCCTGGGGCAAAAGTTGATCCAACAGCTTCAATCACACACTGACGCTTCTTTTATTGAACGCCGATTATCCGAAGTTACCGAATTGAAAGCGATACTGGACTATGACGATCCGTTTCCTTTGGCGGGCTTGCAGGACATTTCCACCGAGATAAGCAAAGTCAGAATCGGCGGGACTTTTTTGTCTACCGAAGAATTGATCAAGGTCGCCCAAACCCTGGAAGTTGCCAGAAAAATCAAATCCTACTTCCGTGAGCGGATGGAAAAGTATCCGGTTTTGTCGAATATCATTAAACGGATTTTAACTTTTCAACCGATTGAAGCGGAAATTGAGCGTTGCATTGATCGATCAAATTATGAATTATTTGATCATGCCAGCCCCGACCTGAAGCGAATCCGCCGCTCGATTCAAAACAATGAAGAACAAATTCGAAGAAAGCTGGATGCGATGTTATCGACTTTTTCCAGCAAAGGCTATTTGCAGGAAAATTTAATTGCAGTTCGTAACAACCGTTTGGTGCTGATGGTTCGAGATGAGCACCGCCGAAAGGTGAGGGGAATTATTCACGATCAATCGGCGACCGGAGCAACGCTGTTTATAGAACCGCTGGATACGCTGGAGCTCAACAATAAAATCCGCGCGCTAAACATCGAAGAGCAGCGTGAAATTGAAAGGATCCTGTTACTGCTATCGGACCGGATTCGATCTCAGCTTTCCGAAATCATTGAAACAGTGGACGAATTGGCAGAAATTGACTTTGTCTATGCCAAAGCCCAATTTTCCCGTCAAATCATGGGAGAACAGCCGGCGATCAATTCTGATCATCGTCTGGAAATTATCAAAGGAAAGCATCCGTTGCTGGCGCTTCGCTATGGTGCAAGCCGTGAGGTTGTCCCACTGGATGTGACTTTGGGTGAATCGTTTCACACGCTTGTCATCAGCGGTCCCAATGCCGGTGGAAAGACGGTGGCGCTCAAGACTATCGGTCTGTTGAGCCTGATGGCTTGCTGCGGCATGCACATTCCTGCGGACCCGAGCTCATCGATTGCAGTTTTCGAAAAAATATTTGCCGCCATCGGTGATCGCCAGTCGCTGGAAAACGATCTGTCCACATTTTCCTCTCACGTGGCGGCATTGAAAGCAATAACCGATTCAGTTAACAACCGCAGTCTGGTGTTAATTGACGAGATCGGCTCCGGAACGGATCCGGAGGAGGGAGCAGCGCTGGCGGTGGCAGTCTTAGAAAAGTTAACATCAATTGGCTGTCTCACAGTAGTGTCAACGCATCAGGGCGCGATTAAAGTTTTTGCTCATGAAACGTCAGGTATCGAAAACGGGTCGATGGAGTTCGATCGTGAGACCTTGCAGCCGACCTATCGTTTCAGAATCGGCATACCCGGATCGAGTTACGCCTATGAGATCGCCAGCCGGCTGGGTATCTCAAATGATAT
>DSAU01000486.1 GCA_011046315.1 bacterium | reverse complement strand
GCTGAACAGAAAAAGCAATTTATAAACTGCTTCAGCAGTTTCAAATTCCACCAGTAAGTGAGGTTTACAAAAAAACTACCGCATTTATTTCGATAATTATGGTAGTTTAATCCACTCAGAAATTGTGCACTACGGACAGAATGTTTATGGCAAAACATGGCATACAACCAACACAAGTCAGCGGGAACGAAATAGAAAAGGATCGATGGCAAACACTTACACCGGGATATTTGTGCCTATTGGATTGATCGCTATCTTTGAAAAAAAAAGCCTCTCAATTAAAAAGAGAGGCTTCAAAAAGTTGCAGCGCCGGATTGTTTGTCAAAATTCAAGAAGTATTATCAGGGTTGAAAATATTCCAATCTAAATGAAAGAATAGTCACACTCTCAGGTCCATCGATGGGACCATCGACGATAAATTGTGGATACAGATTTGATATTAAAAAGTAATGCTGCACAGCAATGTTGACTTGTCCCGGTCGCAGGTAAAATACCCCGGCGTTTCGCTCGATCACATGCGGAGCTCCCGGATTATCAACCACGACTTTATAAATGCCGGCGTTGGGATTTTCCGGTAAAACAGTCCTGCCATTGTTGTTTAACGTTAAATAAAAACTCTCATTTTTTTGATAATCACCGCTGTTATACCAGACCGTGGCTTTCACCTGGTAATAGCCTTCATGAGTGATAATCGTCTGTCCGGCATTTTCAATCGAAGTCGGAACCGTCGGATGGATTGCCGCTACCGTCGCAAGCGTGGGGATGTAAATGGGCATAACTTGCTGCTGGATGGCGCCCGAAACGACTTCCACCGTATCAGCAACAGTCACTTGCCCGGCCGGATTGTAGGCGGTTGCAGTGATGATGCGCTTTCCTTCAGAATTGAAAATAATCTCAGCTTTGCCATTCAATCCCGGCAATTGCACAAAATCCACATCAACCTGTTGCGCGTTCTGGGTTTGCCATTCGACCAGCGCTGGCTTGCCCACTTCGACGCTATCCACGACTGCCAGCCAGATAACCGGCAATTGCGGTTGCTCCGGTTCTTCAATAAAGACTGTATCGCGAGCCGTGGTGATCAACTGGTTTTCTCCGTAAGCCACCGCAGTGAAAATTTTGGTTCCCGGATTTTCAAAATAAACCTCTTCACTGCCCTGTGGACCGCGAATGCCGATGCTCTGGTCAATAATGACCTGATAACCATTGCTCGACCAGGAGATTGAAATCGGTGAGCCGTATTCTGCCACTTTCGGTGTGGCGTTAAATTCGAGCCAGGGTGCTTCCGCCGAGTGGACTTTAACGGTATCAGAATCCGACGCTTCACCGCCATCACCGTGAGCAGTTGCTGTAATAACATATTCTCCGGCTGTTGAAAACCGCAGCAAATATTGCCCGGAAAGACCGGCCTGGGGCACAAAATCCACGCTGACCGAATTGGCGTTGCGTGATTCCCAGTAAAGGGTCACGTCTTGATTAATCCCGACTTCTCTGGGATTAACGTTGAGCGCAATTGTCGGCAAAGGTGTTGGTGGTTGTTCTTGTTGTCCAACTTTTAAATTCACCGTTCTGGTTACTGTTCCGCCGCTATTAATGGCAGTCAAAGTATAGACAGTATTTGAAGAAGGACTGACATTCAAATTTCCAGCAGGTCCCACCTGCCCAACACCTTGATCAATAAAAACAGTGGGATTTTCTCCGCTGACAGTCCACTGCAAAGTAGCTGTTTCACCTTGAACGATTGAATCGGGCGAAACAACGAATCTTTCCACAACCGGCGGATTCGGTAGATCTGACATTTCAACCACCAGCGTATCAACATCAGTTGCCGACCCGCCTGGTCCATAAGCGTGGGCTTGGACCGGATATATTCCCGGCGCATCAAAAGTTACCTGCCAGGCGCCTGACAATCCAGCGCCCGGAACATAGTCGACCGATACGCTCTGGGCGTTGGATGACTGCCAACGGATGGTTGCGCTTTGGTTTGAAAATATTTTCTTCGGCAAAACAGCAATGCTAATTTTCGGAGGCAGCAGCGGATCTTTGACCGGATCTGAAATAAACGTGCTGTCGAGATAGGTTGCGCTGCCAATATTATTGTAGGCAATGGCGCGAATGTATTTCATTCCGGAAGTTTGAAAAGTTACTTCCCGTTTTCCGTTCAAACCGGCGCCGGTGATATAGTCGATGTCCACTTTTTCAGCGTTGCTGCTCTCCCAGGAAATGGTTACCGGAAAGTTGACTGTTCCGGAATCCGCGACTGCCAGGATAATATCGGGCAATTCGGTATTTTGTAATTTTTCCAAATGAATATTTTTGACAATGATGCTGTCGATTTTCACTTCAAAAGCGACGTGAAATATTCGAAAACCGGGGCGTTCAGCTTTGATGAAATATCCACCGGGATTGAGCACATAACTTTTCTCACGTTCATAAAACAAATCGATTATATTTTTATTGTGATCGCTTAAAGTGGTTGTTACTGAATCCCGATCAACAGTCACGATCAACTGTCCCTTGTTCAATGGCATTTTTTTCAACATCGCTTCAAAAAATGCAGGTTGGGTCGGTATAATTTCGACAGTTTCGGTAAACAATTCATAACCTGTTTTTTGGACCCGGAGTGAATGAATTCCTGAAACGACGCCATCATGTATCAGCGGCGTTAATCCAAGAAATTCACCATTCCAATAGACGTCCGCGCTATCAACCGCCTGACCTGAATAATCCGCAGCAATGACCGTTATCTTACTCAAATTATTGTTTTTTTCAACAACTTCTTCATCAGGTTCAGTGGGCAACGGCGCCTTGCTGCACCCCCAGCCTGACAGCAGCAGGAGAGTAATCCCCCACCATATTGCAGCCCTTAAGTTGCTCATAGCCTTACCTCACTGATATTAATTCAGTAACAGTTCACCTGTCATTCCGGCTGGAGCGAAGCGGAATGCCGGAATCTCAATAATAGAACTTTTAAATATTAATTTGCACATATATTCAGGAGATTCCGGCTAAAAACATGCCGGAATG
>DSAU01000277.1 GCA_011046315.1 bacterium | reverse complement strand
GTATAGAACCATTTGATATATAACGCAATATTTCTATTAGCTCGCTATTGTTTCTTGCAATATATAGATATTTGGTCGGACCACCAATTTTGAAGGTATTCATGGTTGCCAATGGTATATTTTCGAGAATTTCAAATTTTTCAAACATCATTCCCATTTTTGTTTAAATACAATTGATCCCTTTGACGGAAGAACATGAATATAATTATTGAAAATACCATCAACAAAAAAAGAATAGATGTTTTCGCACCCTTCTACCACAAGGTTATTAATCAATAAAGATATATTGACATTATATAATCCTCTATTTAAGATAAACGGTGTAATAGAGCATTTGATATTATTATTTCCATTTTTTAAATTTATTTTTTTATAATTAGAAGAATTTAATAATGAAATTAGAATCCCACCAGATGTATAAATACCAATTTGAATTGAAATATTCTCAACCAATGTTTTAAAAACGCTAATAGAAATATTAAAATTAATCGTTTCGCCTGTCTTTATGACATTTATAATTTCTCCTTTTGAATTTTCAGTCCATACTTCATTGATTGCTATTAATTTGTCATTTTGTAATGTTGATATTTTTGGATATCGAAGATTAGGTTTTGCATTTTTTGAATAAACATTAATCGCTTCTGAAACTTTTCCATCATAATTAAGTCTTCCTTGCTGAATAATACAGCAGCGATTACAAAGAGTTTCTACCGCAGACATATTATGACTTACAAACAAAACCGTCCGCCCCTCCTTCGCCACATCCTCCATCTTCCCCAAACACTTCTTCTGAAACTCAATATCCCCCACAGCCAACACCTCATCAATCATCAAAATTTCCGGTTCCAGATGCGCGGCCACAGAAAACGCCAACCTTACCTGCATTCCGGAAGAATACCGCTTCACCGGTGTATCAATAAATTTCTCCACACCAGAAAAATCCACGATCTCATCAAACTTCTTATAAATCTCACTTTTCTTCATTCCCAAAATAGACCCATTCAGATATATATTCTCCCGCCCCGTCAATTCCCTGTGAAAACCCGTACCCACCTCCAACAGGCTAGACACCCGTCCATTGATCACAACACGTCCGGAAGTTGGATCCGTAATACGGGACAATATCTTTAACAGTGTACTCTTCCCCGCTCCGTTCCGCCCGATAACACCCACCACCTCACCCCGCCTTACCTCAATAGAAACATCCCTCAGCGCCCAGATAATATCCTCAGGATCCTGCTTGGCAGCCTTGAAATGCGTCAGGCTCCGCACCCGTTTCAGATTGTCGATCGGGTACCGGAACAAATTGCTCATCGCTCCGAAAAGAGTTTCGCTTTTTTCTTCCTTCAAGCCGATGCGGTAACGCTTGGAGAGGTTTTCGACGCGGATGGCGATGTCTGACATCTATTTATGTATCCGTGTGTTTGATGTTATCAAGAACAAAGAATAAAGAACAAAGAATAAAGACTAAAGAACAAAGACTAAAAACTAAAGAATAAGTCTAAAAGAACAAGGAAACTCAAGGTTATTTGTTGTTCAATTTGTGATAAACTTTTGAGCGGATGGCGCCTATTATTTTTGTGATTTCTTCTGATTCCTTGATCAGGACTTCTCTTTTCTCTTCATCACCAAGCGTTAGTTTGTTTAAAATTTGAAACCAGTAACGCGTTTCTCTGGCTTCACGAAGACAGATTGATATTTTATTGTAAAACTCTTTATCTGTACAGGCCTGACTTTCCTGATAATTTGCACCAATAGAGGTTACAGATTTGGATAATTGATATCGAATAACATCATATTCTTTTTGATTTGAAATCGTTTGCAAAAATCGAATCGTATTGACAGATAATTCAAGAAGCCGATCGTCTAAATTAATCTTGTAATTACCCTGTTTGTCGTTCACTGCCCAATTATCATCCTCAAAGATAATTTCATAATCAACTGTCATGTGTTTCTTTCGTCATAATTCTTCATTCTTTATTCTTTGTTCCTTTATACTTCAATCTTTTTGTTAATTGTTCTTTGTTCCTTGTCCTTTTTTCTTCGTTCTTTGTTCTTTGGTCTTTTTTGTTCTTTGGTCTTCGCTCCTACTACGCAACATCCGCAAAATTCCGCTCCAGCCGGTGAAAATAAAACAGCCCGCTTATAAAAATCAGCACCGCGCTGGCAGTGCCGATACCGATCAGATCCCACGGCATGGCGGTCTGTCCGATTAAAGCGGCGCGAAAACCTTCAATCACGCCGGCCATGGGATAAATGGCGTAAATCAGGCGATACTGTTCAGGAATAATCGACATGGGCCAGGCTACGGGTGTGGCGTACATGAGCAGCCGCACGATAAACGCCTCAGCCTGGCGTACATCCCGGTACTGTATGCCCAGAGCGGCGAACCACATGCCGATACCGGAAGCAAGCAGCACCATGAGTAAAACCAGCAGCGGTAAAAACACCAGATTCAGCGTAATCTGAACTTTGAAATAGATCATTAGCGCGAACAGCACGGTAAACGACAGTGTAAAATCCACCAGCCCGGCCAGTACAGGGGCCAGAGGGATAACCACACGGGGGAAATACACCTTGCTGATCACATTGGCCTGCTGAACCAGACTCTGTCCCGATTTGGTTAGCGCCTGGCTGAAATAAGTCCACGGCATGAGCGCCGCGTAGGCGAATATGGGATACGGAATGCCGTCGCTCGGCACCTTGGCCAGTTTGCCGAAGATCACCGAAAACACCACCATACTCGCCACAGGCCTTATAATCGCCCAGGCAAACCCCAGCACCGTCTGCTTGTAAAGTACCTTGATTTCCCGCAGCACCCAGAAATAGAATAGATCCCGGTATTCAACGATCTCTTTCCAGTTGATCAGCTGCCACCCCTTGCGGGGTTCGATAATGGTTTGATTAATATTTTTAGGCTCCTCACGCGAATTTGTGCATGGAGAACTTGAAATAAATAATTGAAAAGCATGGGAGATACCTGTAACTTTATAGTGCTTGTAGGTCTATATGAGTTGCAGGAGGTCCCATGCTTATC
>DSAU01000403.1 GCA_011046315.1 bacterium | reverse complement strand
GTCGCTACTACTGGCTTATTTTTGGTTGCAATTGTAAAATGAATTGCAATATATTGAGATAAAAAAATTTGCCAAATTCCAGTTAAAAAATTCAGGAGAAAAATTATGCACCACCATTTCATTATCGATCTGCTGTTTTTAAGCTTGCCGTTGTTTATTGTCATTGGAATGTGCAGTTCCCAGAATGAAAAACAATCCAGCCATTTGCCGTCTTATAAAAATCCCAACTTATCAATTCATGAACGGGTTAACGATCTGGTTTCCCGGATGACGCTTGAGGAAAAGGTTTCACAGATGGTCCACGATGCGCCGCCGATCGCACGGCTGGATATTCCCAAGTACAACTGGTGGAACGAATGCCTGCACGGTGTGGCGCGCGCCGGCAGGGCAACGGTTTTTCCGCAGGCAATCGGATTGGCAGCAACCTGGGACAGCGATTTGATGCATCAAGTGGCAACTGCCATTTCAGATGAAGCGCGCGCCAAGCACCATGAGTTCGTTCGCCGGGGAAAGCGAAATATTTATCAGGGACTGACATTTTGGTCGCCCAATATCAACATTTTCCGAGATCCCCGCTGGGGACGCGGCATGGAAACCTATGGCGAAGACCCCTATCTTAGTGCAAGAATGGCTGTCGAATTTGTCCGCGGTTTACAAGGGGATGATCCCAATTATTTGAAGCTGGTGGCTACGGTAAAACACTACGCCGTTCACAGCGGTCCTGAACCGGATCGCCATTCATTCAATGCATTAACCGATGATCGCGATTTCCGTGAGACGTATCTCCCCCATTTTCGAACCAGCATTGTTGAGAGCAATGCCTATTCGGTAATGTGCGCCTATAACCGGTTCCGGGGTGAAGCCTGTTGCGGCAGCAATTTCCTGCTTAATTCAATTTTGCGCGATGAATGGGGATTTGAAGGCTATGTCGTGTCTGATTGCGGCGCCATTCACGATTTTTTCAGCGGACATCATGTTGTGCAAACTGCGCCGGAAGCCGCAGCTTTAGCGGTAAAATCCGGCTGCGATCTCAATTGCGGAAATGTTTATCCGGCGCTATTGGAAGCTGTTGAACAAGGGTATATTTTAGAAACAGAAATTGATGTCGCGGTTAAACGACTGTTCACCGCGCGAATGAAGCTCGGCATGTTTGATCCGCCGGACAGGGTCGCGTACGCCCAAATTCCGTATGATGTCGTCGATTGTAAAAAACACCGCGAGCTGGCGCTGAAAGCGACTCGCAAATCCATTGTATTGCTAAAAAATGAACACAACCTGCTACCATTGAGAAAGGATTTGAAAACCATCGCCGTCATCGGACCCAATGCGAACGATGTCAATGTATTGTTGGGTAACTACAATGGCACACCTGGTGATCCGGTTACCCTGTTGCGCGGCATTCGTGAAAAAGTCGCCCCGAATACTGAGGTGGTTTACGCTCAGGGATGCGCACTGGCGGAAAATTTGCCCTATTTTAAGGTGACGCCAACTTCTGCGCTTTTCACTGTCGTTGATGGAAAAAAACAGAACGGTCTGTTTGCCGAATATTTTGACAATCGTGATTTCAAAGGTGAACCTGCTTTTACAAGAATTGATGAAAAGGTTGATTTTAACTGGTGGGACGGCGCGCCTGATGAGGATTTCGATGACGATAATTTCGGAGTGCGCTGGACCGGATATTTGGTTGCACCGCTATCCGGTAAATACGAGCTGGGAGCGAACGGCTTCAATGGATTTAAATTATTTCATGAAGATGAATTGATCGCCTCGTTTGACAATCCGCATCACTCTTATATTATTTATCAAACGGTATGTCTCGAAGCTGGCAAAGCTTACAAGCTTAAACTGGAATTTTATGAACGCGCCGGCGATGCGCACATTCAACTCTTGTGGTCAATCCCCGGCATAGACCTTGAACAAGCGGCTGTTAAAGCTGCAAAAAAAGCGGATGTTGTCATCATGGCGCTGGGGCTTTCTCCGCGATTGGAAGGCGAAGAAATGAAAGTTCCGGTTCCCGGTTTTGAAGGCGGAGACCGGCTGACGCTCGATCTTCCAACACCGCAATTAAATTTAATGCGCAAAATACACGCCCTGGAAAAACCGGTGGTATTGGTATTACTCAACGGCAGCGCACTTTCGATCAATTGGGCAAATGATCACATCCCGGCTATTGTTGAAGCATGGTATCCGGGACAGGCAGCCGGAACAGCTATCGCTGATCTGCTTTTCGGCGACTATAATCCGGCGGGAAGACTTCCGGTGACATTCTATAAATCAGTCGAACAATTGCCGTCGTTCACTGATTATGGCATGAAAGGCAAAACCTATCGCTACTTTGGGGACGAACCACTGTATCCATTCGGCTATGGCCTCTCATACACCAGATTCAACTACAGCGAGCTGCTTATTCCGAAACAGATCAAAGCCGGAGAAGATCTCCCAATCTCGGTTGAAGTTAAAAATAGCGGCGATATGGACGGCGAAGAAGTGGTTCAAGTTTATGTCTCTGATCTCGAGGCCTCGGTTCCCACGCCAATACATTCGTTGGCAGGATTCCGAAGGATATTTTTAAAGAAAGGCGAAAAAGCCAGGGTTCACTTTAAAATCAAACCGGAGCAACTTTCTTTGATCAATGAAAACAATGAGCGTTTAGTCGAACCGGGCATCTTTAAAATCAGCGTCGGCGGCGGACAACCGAACCTGCACAGCCAAACCACGGCTGTATTAAGCGCATTGGTAGAAGTTGCCGGTAAAAGCTTCATCATTGATGACTTTAAATATTGATCAGGTTGTTATATCAGATACAACCTCTATTACAGTACAGGATTTTTTAAAAAAACATGACTGGTCTATTAATTCTGCAAAAACTATCCGGTTGGCTATAAGGGATGCAGCTAAAAAAAGCTCAAAAATCCACTCAAATCAAAAACGTTGATCAAATAAAGAGGCAGCAATTATTTTAAAAATAGTGGTTGACATTTTCACAAATAATTTTTATAATTCATCTGCAAATACAATTGAATCCCACACCACCTTTTTCTAC
>DSAU01000317.1 GCA_011046315.1 bacterium | reverse complement strand
CTTGATGTTAGAGATAGCCGATTGTTTATTTTTGCGGTTGAAAAATTGGTCAAAGAAAATCGAATTAAACTTTATGATCAAAGAGTTGCGCGTGCTGACCATCAAATTAACGTCTCTGATCAGTTAAAGAAAATTATAACGACTATTGCAGAGATATTTTTAGCCGAAGGATTTGCGACTTCAGATTTATTGCAAATAGCAGAAAAAACCGGCTATGACGCCGAAAAGGTGAAACAGGGTGTGGATATATTGATCGAAACCGGTCAGTTGACCATTGTCGGTGACGGGATCATTTTTCATTCAGACAACATTACCGAAGCCGAACGTCGGTTGCAAGCTTTATTCAAAACCAAACCAACGTTGACCGTTGGAGAATTTCGGGAATTGCTGAACACCAGCCGAAAATATGCAGTTCCGCTGCTCAATTATTTCGATTCGCTGGGACTAACGGTACGCCAACAAGACGTGCGTGTTTACAATCCTGATTATGTCGCTGAATGACGGATGAAAAGATAAATACCTATCGGGATGAGATTAAGAAGCGAATATAGTAAACAGGTCCAGACCACCCCCAAAAATGGAATCAGCACGGTACTGATAAAAAGCACCCCTACCAATGCGCCGACAAGGTCCCACGCATATAAAGCGCCGCCGACGCGTTCAATCCCCCTGGACTTTTGATATAATAAATCATTGGCTATTGGGAATTGGTGTCCGCAAATAAATCCGAGTCCGGAAATTAAAAGAAACACGACAGTTTGAATTACAAATCCTGGCAAAACAAATTTCGCCAAGGCATAAGCTGTAATTAGCGTTAGTAACGGGTAGAGGAAAAGCAGTAGTTGAAATCCAAAGTAACGATGAATCGTTTGGTTTACAATCAATTTCTTCCGCAGGCTGAACCAACTTCCCAATGCCAGTCCAAACATAAAACTACTCAGAATGAGGGAGATTTGAAAATAAGCATAGCCATAAATCGCTTGAAAAACATGGATAATAAGCACTTCCAGTGATATTGAAGTGCTGCCGATTAGAAAAATTGACAACGTTAGATTGAACTGGTTTAATTTTTGCTTTTTTCTAAGGTAAAAAGTCAGCATTACTGTAAAGATAATAAACAACAGCAGCAGGAACGCGCCTAACTGGCTCAGCAATTGTTTGACATGATGAATTGCGCTGATCAATTTGGGATTAAAAGTGCTCAACCATAGATAGATGTTATTAAAATATCCAACAGGTCGAAAGTCACGGTTGAGAAGCGTGCTGCTTTCAGAACGAATTCGGCTGTTGAGATACGCCTTTTTTTCGTCGGTCAAACGAAATTTTAAATAATAATCGCGGATAAATTGGGTGGCAAGAGTTCGGTTTTCAATTAGCTCGGCTAAAATATCATGATCGTGCGTTAAAATTCCGCTGGTTTTACAAGCGATAAAGTGGATTGTGTAGCCGGGGATGAGGATCAGATCAGGGAAAACGCTTTGTAATGTATGATAGAGACAGGATAGTAATTCAGCTTCTTCGTCACCAATATAATGGTCGGATGAGCTGATATTAAAACCGATCACGCCATCTGAATTCATTTTAGCGCTGGCTTTTTGATAAAACTCCCGAGTAAAAAAACGGTTAATGAGCGTGGTCTGCGGTGCGGGTAGATCGATAATTATGGCATCATAGCGGCGCGGACTCTGATGCAGAAACAGCCTGCCATCCATGAAGTAAAAATGCACCCGGTGATCCTTCATGATGGCGTCAAATTCGGGGATGTGCTTGCCGGCAAGTTTATTGGCGACCGGATCGAGCAGGACAAAATCAATGCGTGACACACTGGGATGCATTAAGATTTGGGGGATGTTGCCTGCGCCGTTACCGCCTATTAGCAGCACAGTTTTGGGTTCCGGATGTTGAAGAAGGACGAAATGCACAGATTCCTCTGAAGCCATCAGGTCCGGGTAGGAGTACATGAAAACGCCGTTTTCATAAAAATTGATCGTGTCCGCCAGTCTTGTCACCGCAAGGACGCCATAAAGCGTTGACTTTGTTTCTAATAGCTGAATTGGTCTCCATGATCGCTGTTCAAGTGATAAATAAAGTGAGGGAAAAAAAAGAACGATTAAAAGGAGAATAATAATTGAAACAATGGCTATTGATTGCCAGGCACGTTTAGAATAGTAAAAACCCAGCAAAACAGCTATTGTCAAATGTACGCCGCTTAAGATAATCGCCACTTGAAAATTTTCCAGGTAGCGAAACAGGAAGATGCTTGCCACAAAGCCGGCAACGCCAGAACCAATTGCCTCAAACAGATAAATTTTGCCGGCGGCAGTTGACTTTTTTTCAATGGTTTGCGCCAATATTTTGCAGCAAACCGGATATAGAAATCCGGTAATCGATCCGATGAAAGATAAAGAAACCGTGGGAATTACAAAAATAAGAATTGGTGTGAATACTTCACCGGCAGTCATCGAGAACAGCATTTTTGATTGTTTGATCAGGATGAAAGTCAGCGGAATGATTACAGAAAGCGCTAACTGAGTTAAAATTAAAATTATTAGCGGTGCGGAGCGATGCGTAATCCATCGTCCGAGAACTCCGCTGCCAAAAGCCGTCCACAATAGCCATACAGCCAGAATAATGCCGATTACCAGCTCGTTTCCGGTAAAAAAGATGATCAATTCACGGAGCAGCACAATCTGCCCGATCATTGTTGTGAATCCCAGCGCGATAAATACGAGTTGTAACAGAAGATTATTATTTCTCAAATAGGACAAACTTGCTCCCATAATTTATTACTGTGGGACGGCTGTTAAAGCCTTTAGTTGGTTTAAAAATGATGAATATCTTCATCTTCAGAAAAAAGGTGAAACGATTGGTCACAATGTTGTGTGAATTACATATTATAAAAAATCCTGTTTAAAAAAGCAAGATAATAATCAGTTTTTTTGTTGACTTTAAAAATATTTTTGTTAAATTTGAAGGTTAAAAAACGGTGGTTTATGAGTATTTTTCCAAGAAAAATTTCCGGTCAGATTATTTTTCTGATCGTGCT
>DSAU01000415.1 GCA_011046315.1 bacterium | reverse complement strand
TTTGGTAAAGTCCGGCTGTAATCAGCCACGGTTTTGACATCGACAACACCGGCGATATTGATGCCGCAATGACAGACGAACACGCCGATGCGGGGCTCGCCGCTGGTATCGACCTGTGGGATTTCTTCTGGTTCGCGCTGAATTTTATGATCGATAATATGTCGCGCTGCCCGAACCGCCGCACCAGAAGCGTCGGCAATGGCATCGGTGATGTCTTTAGGACTGATGGCGCAGCCACAGATGTAGATTCCCTCGCGGGAGGTGTCCAGCGGATCCGAACAGGGGTCCGCCTGTTTGATAAAGCCGTCCTTGTCCTGTTCAATTTGCAACAGCTCAGTCAATTTTTTATTTGAAGAAGGCGGGATCAGGGCTGATGAGAGCACTGCCAGATCCACATGCTCCTTCTCGATTTTTCCGGTCTCAATATTTTCATAAGTGATCACTGTTTTTCCGGTGTCGGGATCTTCGACTATTTTGGCGGGTTTTGCCTGAATAAAGGTGAGCTTATCCAGATTTGCGGCTCGCTCGAAAAACTCCTCAAAGCCTTTACCAAAAGCGCGAATGTCAATGTAAAAGATTTTCATCTCCGCATTTGGAAAATGCTCATGGATGAGCAAAGCGTCTTTCATGGCGTTCATGCAACAGATTCGGCTGCAATAGGGGATGTCGTGTTTCATGTTCCTTGAGCCGACGCACTGGATAAAGGCGATTTGCTCTGGAGTCTTACGGTCAGTGAATTTAATTAACTCCCCCTGAGTCGGACCACTGGAGGAAAGAATGCGTTCCAGCTCTATGCTGCTGACCACATTTTCAAACCGGGTGTAGCCGAATTCACTGGCTTCGCGCGGGTCATAGTAATCCACTCCGGTGGCGACGATAATTGAACCAGCGCGCACTTCAACGATCTGATCCTGTTCGTCATAGTTGATGGCATTTCGCTCGCATGCATCCGCACATTTGGCGCAGGCAAGCGGAAAGGTGCCCAGACAGTCATCTGCGTTGCGAATGTAGGAATTGGGAACCGCCTGCGGAAAGGGTCTGTAAATGGCTTTTCTGGCGCCCAGCCCGATTTCAAATTCATTGGGAACGATGATCGGGCAAACTTTGGAACATTCGCCGCAACTGGTGCAGTCCTCGATTTTTACATAACGGGCTTTTTGCAGAATCTTTACTCTGAAATCACCGGCTTTGCCACGAACTTCAGACAGCTGGCTGTTGGTGAAAAGCTTGATATTGGGATGCCGACCGACATCCATCATTTTGGGTCCCAGAATTCATATCGCACAATCCATTGATGGAAACGTCTTATCAAGTTGCGCCATGATGCCGCCAATACTGGGATTCTTTTCGACCAAATAGACCTGAAATTGAGAATTTGCCAGATCTAATGCAGCCTGCATGCCGGCGATACCGCCGCCGATGACCAGTACGCCTTTTTCCACGGATTTCCTCCAAGCATTAAAGTATTATTTATCTACTGCTAATATTGAATTCCCATGGGATTGGTTCTTCTAATTTCGAGTTTATTGAAACCACCGCGGGCATTCAATCTCTGTCGAAGAACGTTGGAAACGATTAAGTTTTAATCAGACCAGTGCTCCGAATTATAAAAATATAACTATTCCTCTGCCGGAACAGCTTGTTTTTGTTTTTTATCTGATACTTTTAGCTGCTCCATCCCAAAATTATAACCTTTATCAAATGCTTTTAAATTCAATTCTTCAGTCCCTTTGGGTACTGAGGTCTCTACAGTTTTGCGTACTGCATCTTTATCAATTAACTGAGTAATTGCGGAAAAAAATCCCAGCATAACAATATTGAGAACAATTTTTCTGCCCAGCTCTTCAGCAAACCGGGTTGCAGGAATTTTATAAAGTTTTATTTTATCTCGCGCTTTGGCGTTTTTAACTAAATCCTCATCCACCAGTAAGATACCATTGCTTTTCAATTCAGGTTCAAATTTGGTATAAGCCTCCTGCGACATGCAAATCAGAATGTCCGGTTTAGTCAGATAGGGGTAGAGAATTTTTTCATCATCGACCAGCACCTGAGCGCTGCAGGAGCTGCCTCGGGCTTCGGGTCCGAAACTCTGGGTCAGGGTTGAATGTTTATTATCATAAATTGCAGCCGCTTTGCCGATGAGATAACCACAAAGAATCACGCCCTGACCACCAAAGCCGGTGACGCGAATTTCAGATTTTGCCATTGTTTTCCTCCACTGTTCAAGCATTAACTCTTGTATTCTTACACAAAAAAATAGAAACCACAATTTTTATCAGTTTAAATATTTTATTCAAATAAATACGATGTTCGATAATCATCTTGACTACTTCAAATAAATCATCCTTGTTGTTGCTTTAAAATCACCAGCAAGAATCCGGTAAAAATAGAGTCCTGACGGCAAATTATCCATTTTGAAATTTACATTATGTTGTCCTTGAGTTTTGAATTCATTATCCACCAATGTCCTGATAACTTTAGCATTAACATCGAATATTTTTAGGATGACATTCTCATCATGTGCTAAATAAAAAGAAATCCGTGTCTCATGGTTGAATGGATTCGGGTAATTTTGGTCTATGCTGAAATTTTGATTTTCGGCGCACATAGCATGTTCAGGCGCCAAACCAGGTAATTCTTTTTCAATGCCAGGATAGTCATTGACAGCAATATGATCTTCATTAGAAAATAGAGAATGTAGCTTGTTATTGATTTTTGCTCTTATTTTATAATAAGCATAAGCTTTTTGAGCAGCGCCCGGAGTATAAATAAATTCGGCGTTATCGACATAATAATTATCGGTTGTTGTTGTAAGAAGTGAATAACTGCCTCTATCTTTCTTTTTCCAGATCTCATAATGATTAATTGAATATAAAGCACCATTCCATTGTAAATAAGGATGGTTATTTGATGAGCTAACCATCAGATTGAATTCTTTTTCAAAAGCCTGTTGTTCAGGCGGATCGGGAACACCAGGGAACATTTCCCATACGCTTATTATTGAACCATTATTAATTTGGGTAAATGGCCATTCAACCATATTTACAC
>DSAU01000334.1 GCA_011046315.1 bacterium | reverse complement strand
CTTAAAATACTTACCCCAGGATGATCCACATGTAGTTCTATTTAATGAAGTCGGTGACAAATTCGGCGGCAATTCGCTGGCAATGGTCGCCCTGGAAACAGAAGATGTTTTCAACTTTAATACGCTCCAACGAATTAATGAAATCACCCAGCAATTTAAATTGATGTCGGAAATTTCTTACGTTACCAGTCTGACTGATGTCATTGATATTAAAAAGATTGAGGATGGATTGGAAGTTGGCAAATTAATCGATGAATACGACATCCCCACCGACTTCGATGAATTGCAACGGATTCGTGAATATACACTGAGCAAAGAGATGTATCGTGGTAATGTTGTATCTGAAGATGGCACGGTCACCGTCATCATTGCCCGATTGAAGGAAGGCATTGATAAAATTACCGTTGCCCAGCAAATGAAGCAAATCGTCCTTCAAACCAGCGGGAATGAAAAAATTTATTTGGGCGGCATTCCCTTTCAAATGATTTCTCTCACAGAAATTATTCAGAAGGATATGATTTTACTGATTCCGCTCGTAGTTATTTTACTTGTCATCACTCTGGCAGTTAGTTTCCAAACTCTGCGAGGTGTACTACTCCCGATAGCATCTGTCTTTATCAGTACTATCTGGGCGCTGGGTATTATGGCATTTTTTAATATCGAATTGACAATCGCTTCCAACGCCATGCCAGTACTGTTACTTGCTATTGGCAGCGCCTATGGCATTCACATGGTAACAAAATATAAAGAAGATATTCTATTAGGGGGAAATAAATTGCAAGCCGTCAAAGATGCACTTAGCGAGGTAGGACTGCCTATATTCTTGGCGGGAATAACCACGATGATCGGGTTTTTGGCGTTCTTAACTTCCAACCTGACTTTGATCAAGCAATTTGGAATCTTCACGGGAATAGGTGTGCTGATTGCGTTTATTGTTTCCGTTACCTTTTTACCCGCCCTACTTAGTTTTATGCCCCCGCCGAAAATGAAAAGAAATGAAAAAGGGCAGCATGACACGGCAATAACACGAATATTGGACAAATTGGGCGCTTTTGTTTTTAAGAGAAAAAGGCTAATTCTCATTATTGGACTGATAATATTTGTTGCAGGTTTAATTGCACTGCCCAATATTCATCGAGAAGTAAATATGGTTGATTATTTTAAAAAATCCAGCGAAATCAGGCAGGCTGAAGATATGATGGAAGCTAAACTGGGCGGTTCCATCCCCATTCAGATTCTAACAAAAGGTGATCTCAAGGAGCCCGCTGTGCTTAACTCAATGATGAAACTGGAGAAATATTTACAAACACTGCCCGATGTCAACAGCCCCCAGTCCATTGCTGATCTCATCTGCGAAATGAACGATGTGATGAATGACCGTTACAGCATTCCCCCTACCATAGAGGGCGTGGCAAATCTCTGGTTTTTCATCGACGGCAATGAGGTGCTGCCCCAACTTATCAATTCAGATGCTACCGAAGGATTGATTCAATCCAAGCTGGGCACTGTTAATACAGGCAAAATCATCGCAGTTGCAGACATGATTAATGAATACATGACTCAAAATATGGATACGACACTGGTGCAATTTGAATTAGCCAACATGCCAGTAAAGGAGTTAGAAAGTCTTAAACCATTGCGTGCACAAGAGATCATTAACTGCATTCGCTTTGATGTCCAAAACTATGTTCCAGATTTTGAAATCAATGCCCAGTCCGAAAAGTTAATTGAAAAATATCTCGCTCAGGATAAATATAATTACGATGAATCCTTTTATCAACAGCTTGAAAATGAACTATCGAATTATTTCGGCAGTGATGTGGCAGATTTAATTATTGATAATCCAAATCATCGCAAAAAAATTATCGCTGCACTCATCAAGAATATCTATGCAAATGCAGATTTGACCGAGGATTCCTTAAAGGATATGCTTGAAAAAATTGTGCCTTCAATTTATTATCAGGACGATCCAGAACTGCTGGAGTACACAGCACAATCCATAACAGCAATTATTAGCAATGAAAAGCAATGGTACCGTGTAAACAACCTGATAGTTGAACTTTCACCGCTTTTGCCCGAAGATTTATTGACGAACAAGAATTTCACCCGAAAATTAATTGGCGACCTGTGGGTAATCAACGATAATACCTTCTCTGCTCCGTCAAAGATAGTAAACAAATTTAAACGGAGCGGATTAGAATCCGATCCTGAATTGATAAAAATGAAGACCGATCAAACTGGTATGCCCATTATATTTAAAGACCTGGATCAAAATATTGTCACCAGCCAGGTGCTCAGCCTGATTTTTGCCATCGGGCTGGTGTTAATCTTATTGTCATTTCAGTTCAGGTCTGCCGTAGGTGGTTTGATTTCTATTATGCCGATTATACTAACTATCCTGTTCAATTTTGCTTTGATGGTTTTTTTAAATATTCCCCTTGATGCCGTTACAGTTATGATTGGCAGCGTGGCAGTAGGTATCGGTATCGATTATACTATTCATTTTAACAGCCGTTATCGACTGGAAATCTCTCGATTAGAAAATCAACTTGCTGCATTACAGAAAACACTGGAAACCACAGGTAAGGCAATTCTCATAAACGCTTTATCGGTGATGATGGGTTTTTTAGCGCTGACACTGGGCAGCATCGTCCCTATGCAGCGATTCGGCTGGATGATTGCCTTGACTATGTTAACCAGCGCTCTGTTTGCGTTGACCTTTTTACCAGCAGTCATCATGTTGAGCCATGCGAAATTTGTGCTTGCGTTTAAACAGGCGACTAAGAATATGTTATTAAAAAATAAGAAGAAAAAATAGTATCCGCTCAGTATTTAATGGTAGAAGTACCTGTCATTGCGAGGCGTTTTTTGCCGAAGCAATCTCCTTAATTGTTCACACAGAGTCATGAGATTGCTTCGCTTCTCCCGCTTAGGCGGGATACGCTCGCAATGACATCTCATTTACCATCTTTTCTTCAGCGGACACAAAAAATAAGTCTAAATAAAAATATGGAACAAAAATTTCATTTTCCAAAAGCAAGACTAATTACTG
>DSAU01000057.1 GCA_011046315.1 bacterium | reverse complement strand
GCGAAAAATAGTCTAAAGCATTGCTAAATTTTTCTGCTCGATAAGCGTCCATCCCCAATTGGAAACAGTTTTCCCATTCTGTACGGGATTGAGTGGGGGTTTTGTCAGCAAATAAAGAGATAAAAGGTTCCTGGTCTCGTATATTGCTGAAAAGTGTGCTTATCAACAGCGGTGTATGTTGCTTACGGATTTTCAAGATTATCCGGTCTAAATTATCGCGAAAATATTGCTTTGCCAGGCGATATTCGGAGCTATGAAGAGGGATCACATTTTTTTCAGCGACCGAAGCCATCAGCGTACGCGAGGCGTTTTGTTCTGCCGCGGAATAAAAAAGATGAGAGACGGATTGGACAGTTCGGCGCAGCAATAAAAATAGTTTGAATTTGTTTAAGTTCAAATAAGCTCGAATGAAGCCTGGTGATCTGCTGATTTTTTCCAATGAGCTGACTCCGTAAGCGCCATAAAACTCATTATGTCCCATGTAAATAATGAATAAATCCGGTTCATAATTTACCAATTCATCGACAAAATCCAAAACGGAAAAACTATTGATCGCCGAAAGTCCGGTGTTGACCACCTCAAATTTACGGTCAGGATAATAGCTTTCCAACCGATCTTTTAACAGGCTGTTAATTCTGGCGTTTAATTGGTAAGGAAAACCAGCCATAGTGGAGCCGCCGATAAGAAAAATGCGAAAGGTGTTCGCTGATTTCTGGTATTCAAAAGTCTGCGGGTAAAGCTGTGGGATCAAATCGCGATGAGTTCGGGAAAAATAACGTCTGCCGACCTCTGGATTTAGTTGATAAAATTTTTGGTTTTTTATGGTAGTTGTGCGTATCAATTTCAGATCATCGCCATAACCGGTCAACCGGAGGATAATTTCCAGGAGAAAGAAAAACAAAACTGGAATTAACAAGCAGATTGTTATAAAAACGATCTTTTTCAAACGTTGTCTCATAAAAACGATGATGAATAAAAAAATTGTTTGGTTAATTTGCAGTTCAGTTTTTTAGCATAAAAGAATTTTTCTGGTAGTAAAAAATTGAATGACTGGCATAAGACTTGAGACTTTTATGATGTATTAGGCAAAGTGATATTTAAAATTTGAGACGCACATTTAAACGGCGCAGGTGTCAATTCGCTGCCCATATTTCAATATTTCATTTACAATTGGATTTGCCATGTTGAAGTCTTTTTCTCTGAAAGGGTGCGGCTCTATTCTGCTGTCAATTTTGCGTCTCAACCTCATTAACTCTAATTGGATATCTATAAGATTTTCAAATTCTCTGAGGATTACAGCAATATCAATGTCACTTTCCTCTTGATTAGTACCCTTTGCGTATGAGCCGAAAATAAAAATTTGTTTACAATCATAATTTCTCATTATTACTGAGGCGTATTCTCTGACAATATCTAAAACATCTTTTTTATCCATTTACGTAACTTCTTTATTTGATCGATCCATAACTCCGTGTTCTAAAATCATCATTTGATGTCTCGATCCAATGATGCTTTATCCTTTCGATGTCTATGTCATTCGGTTCCTGGTTTACCAATTATGATGCCCCTTCAAAAATAATCATTTCCAATTTTGTAAACAATTCAAAAAATATTAAAATTTGGAGATAATCAATCGCATTCATTCTTGTTATATCTGATGTCTTTTTGTCATTATTAGAAAAGTATAACTAATATCACCAAACTTAAAACAATGCATAAATAAACGGCGCCAAAGCTGAGCCTTCGGTCAGCACAATCAGAAAAGCCAACAAAAGCAAAAAGAAAACAATGGGACCCAACCACCATTTTTTTCGAACTTTTAAAAATTGCCAGAGCTCCGATAAAATCGCTAATTTGCTCATATTATCCTTTCAATCTTCAATAAATCGTTAATTGATGCTGATGACCTTTTCATCCGATGATCCATTATGCACGATTTGGATAGCCATTCAGAAAGAAACAAGCTAATTTTTAACCTTTTACACTCCCAAGAGTCAGTCCGGAAATTAGCCAGCGGCTGAGCACCAGAAACAACGCCACCACCGGCAGACTGACCATGATGGCGCCTGCAGAATACAGCCCCCATGACGTTTCCATGGCGGATTGAAATGTCTTTAGACCCAGCGGCAGGGTAAACAGATTTTGATCTTGAATCAGAACCGCTGCCACCAGATATTCCGACCAGGCTGTCATAAACGAAAATAGCGCAGTGATTACCAATGCCGGCGCTGCTAACGGCAGCACAATGCGCCAGAACGTGGCAAACGGTGAACAGCCATCGATCGAAGCTGCCTCTTCCAGACTATAAGGAATGGTGTCGTAATAGCCTTTCATCTGCCAGGTGGTGAATGGCAGGGCAGTGGCTGAATATGCGATGATTAAACCGATGTAAGAATCGTAAAGTTTCAATTTAATCAACATGATGAACAGCGGCAGCAACAGCATGGTCAGCGGAAACATCTGCGTGGTAATGAGTGCAAACATCGAAGTTTCTCTGCCTCTGAATTTATATCGGGAAAAGGCATAGCCTGCGGTGGCTGCCAATCCGACTCCAACTAACATGACGCATGCGGAAATGATCAGGCTGTTTATCATCCATTGCAAGAAGGGTTCCTGGGTAAATAATTTTATGTATGTTTCCAAAGTGGCATTTTCAGGAATGATTGCCAGTGATTTGCTGAGCAGCCGGTCACCAGGCCGCAATGAGATGGTGAAAACCCGCAGTATCGGATAGATGGCGAATAATGTGAAGGCGGTTAAAACGATATATGCGCCGATTTTCCCGGTGAACGATAAATCTCGGGGTTTTCTCATTGTATGCCACCCTTTAATAAACAGCTTCAGTTGCCTTAGTTCGTTTGATAAAATTCCAGCTAAAAATTAGCAAAATACCAAAAATGATCATCGAAAAAGCCGCTGCATATCCCATGCGGAAATAGCGAAAACCGGATTTGTAAACCCAGGACACCAGAATATGGGTAGTATCGGCTGGTTCTCCGCCGTTGCTGACCAACCAGACGATATTGAAGTTATTAAAAGTCCAGATGATCCCCAGAG
>DSAU01000333.1 GCA_011046315.1 bacterium | reverse complement strand
TTGAACGTTGTGCTGGTTTCAACACGGAAATAGTGCTGGAAACCACCGCCGGTCAGGGTACTTCCATTGGTTTCGAATTCTGCCAGTTGCGGGAGATTATTAATTTAGTCGATCAAAATCATAAGCTGGGGGTGTGTCTGGACACGAGTCATATATTTGCCGCGGGATACGATCTGAGAACCCCCACTGCTTATAAAAACACGATGAGTGCGTTTGACAGAGAAATCGGTTTCGACAGATTGAAAGCGATTCATCTGAACGACTCAAGGAAAGAATTCGGTTCAAGACTCGATCGTCATGAAAGGATTGGTCAGGGCAAAATTGGATTAGCTGCTTTCGGATTTATTATTAACGATCCCGTGTTCAATCAAATACCTAAACTGATTGAAATTCCCGGCGGGATGGAAAGCGATCAACAGGATCTGATGTTATTAAAAAGTATGATTACACCTGACGAAGGATAAAAATTGCTGGTTATTTTTCCAATCTAAATTGAGGGAAGGTTATGACAGAGAAAAAATTCGATCTGGTTGTTCTGGGATCCGGACCCGGCGGTTATGTCGCTGCGATTCGCGCAGCGCAACTGGGATTTACGGTCGCAGTTGTTGAAAAGGAGGATGTGGGCGGTGTGTGTCTTAATTGGGGATGTATTCCCACCAAGGCTCTGCTGAAAAGCGCTGATATTTTTGACAATGTCAAACAGGCGAAAAAATTTGGTGTGGTCGCTGGTGAAACATCAATTGATTTTCCAGCCGTGATCCGTCGCAGTCGACAGGTCGCCGGAAGAATGTCCAAGGGAGTTCACTACTTGTTTAAAAAGAATAATATTACGCTATTCAATGGGCATGGTAAGCTGGTTGATCAGAATCATCTGCTAATAACCGATGCCTCCGGAAAATCGTTGGAAAAAGTTTCAGCAGACCGGTTCATTATCGCCACTGGGGCCAGGCCGCGTTCTATCCCGGGCATTGAGATCGATGGCAAACGAATTATCAGCAGCCGGCAAGCCATGTCGCTGGAAAAGCTGCCGCAGTCGCTGATTGTTATCGGCGCCGGAGCCATTGGTGTGGAGTTTGCCTATTTTTATCAAACGCTGGGTTGTCAGGTTACGCTGATTGAGATGCTGCCGAGTGTTTTACCGATCGAAGATCAGGAAATTTCCGAGCTATTATTGCGATCATTTAAAAAGCAAAAAATACAAGTTTACACCAGTAGTAGAGTGCAACAGGTGAAAACGCTCGCAGGCGGCATTGCTGTTGTTGTTGAAAGTGATGGCGATGAACAGGAATTGGAGGCGGAATTGGCGCTGATGGCGATTGGTGTTCGAGGCAATATCGAAAATATTGGACTTGAAGAAACAGCGGTTGAGCTCGAAAATGGATACATCAAGGTGGATGCGAATTATCAGACCAGTGCGGAAAATATTTACGCTGTCGGAGATGTTATCGGTCCGCCCTGGCTGGCGCATGTGGCTTCTGCCGAAGGGATTCACACTGTGGAAAAATTAGCCGGCAGGGACGTGAAGCCGATTGATTATTCGAGCATTCCGGGTTGTACCTACTGCAAACCGCAGGTTGCCAGTATCGGGCTAACGGAACTAAAAGCGCTGGAATCGGGTTTAGCAATAAAAATCGGACGCTTTCCTTTTGTCGCCAATGGACGGTCACTTGCTGCCGGCGAAAGCGAAGGCATGGTCAAGTTGATTTTTGACGCTGATACCGAGAAATTGTTAGGCGCTCACATTATTCACGCCGAAGCCACTGAATTGATTGGTGAACTTGCTGTGCTCAAAACACTGGGATCAAAAGGGCATGATCTGATCAAAACAATTCATGCGCATCCGACCCTGTCGGAATCAATTATGGAAGCGGCTGCGGCGGCGTTTGGCGAGGCAGTTCACGGATGATATTCCAGCAGGTAAATTAAATATGATCAAAAAAATGAGAATTCGACAGAAAAGACACCCACACTGGCTAAAAGTCCCCATGCCGGGGGGTAATGAATTTAGTACGGTCAGAAAACTAATCCAACAAAATCGTTTGCATACAGTTTGCCAGAGTGCTCATTGCCCCAATATCGGCGAATGTTGGGGGCAACGAACCGCAACCTTCATGATTCTGGGAAATATTTGCACCCGCAACTGTAGCTTTTGCAACATCCCGGTGGGAAAGCCGGCAGCAGTGGATGCTGACGAACCGGAAAGAGTTGCCGAAGCAGTGAAAACGCTCGAATTGCGCTATGCCGTAATTACTTCGGTTACGCGGGACGATCTGCCTGATGGCGGCGCATCGATTTTTGCGGAGACGATCAAACAGATCCGCAATAAAGTTCCCGACTGTCGAGTGGAAGTATTAATTCCTGATTTCGGCGGTTCGCTGGAAGCTTTGATGAAAGTCATCCGTATGAGTCCCGATGTATTGAACCACAATATCGAGACTGTACCGCGATTGTATTCGGTGGTGCGCCCGTCAGCTAATTACCAACGATCAATCAATGTACTGGATCAAGCAAAAAAATTCGGTCTGCTGAGCAAATCCGGATTGATGCTGGGGCTTGGTGAAACTGAACATGAATTGACCTGCGTTCTGCAGGACTTGCGAAAAGCCGATTGCGACTTTTTAACGCTGGGACAGTACCTTCAGCCGTCGGCAGCACATTTCGCCATCAATCGTTATGTCCCACCTGAAGAGTTTGAATCCATTAAACACAAAGCGATCAAAATGGGATTTCGCGCTGTCGAAGCGGGACCTTTGGTTCGCAGCTCATATCATGCAGCGGCCAGTTTTGAAAAAAATGTCATCAAACGCTATGAAGATTTTCAGTAACCGTTTACCGGTTGATGCTGTTTAGTTGTTGATATTTAAAACGTTGAAGTGTGGCTCCTTTACAAACTGTCCATGAACCTTAAAGTTTGTTAGTTTAATGTCATTGCGAGGCGTTTTTTGCTGAAGCAATCTTTTAGATAATTCACTATAATTAAAGAGATTGCTTCGTCGCGGAGTTTAGCCTGAGCTTGCGAAGGGCTCCTCGCAATGACATGAATTTTTTAATTTTTTATGAGTTCAAGGCCAGCCTGTTTATGCG
>DSAU01000373.1 GCA_011046315.1 bacterium | reverse complement strand
GACAGATTCAGTTGGTAATAACAAAACATTCGAACCGAAGCAAAAATAACTTCCTGTTATCGATCCTGATCGTTATTATCATCATCGGATTTTGGTGTGCGCCAGCCGCCAAATATCAGCGACTGGGTCGTTTGCTTTATCAGCGGGTCGAATCCAGTCGACTGCCCTGGCAAACTTGCGCCCGGTCGGTCAACGGTAGAAACATCAAGTTCATCGAAATTGGCAGTGGCGCGAATACCACAATGATTTTTGGAGCTTTTCATGGCAGCGAGCCCCTGAGCGCTCAATTGGCTATTGAATTTGCCGAGTTCCTTTTTCATTACTACAAAAATCGTTTGGAGTGTCGGGTGGTAATCGTTCCCATTGTGAATCCGGATGGATTAAATCTCGGACTGCGCACCAATGCCAATGGAGTGGATTTAAACCGGAATTTCCCAGTTCAAAACTGGAAGCGTGAATATCAGCAGCGCAGTCATTTTCCGGGTGATCATCCCGCTTCAGAGCCTGAAACCCGAGCAGTGCTGAATTTAATCCATCATTATCGTCCCAACCGGGCTATTTCAATTCACACACCGCTGGAAGTTATAAATTATGACGGTCCGGCGCATCAACTTGCCATGCGCATGGCAATGCTGAATGGTTATCCGGTTTCCAGAGAAATCGGTTACCCAACGCCCGGTTCTCTGGGCAGCTATTGCGGTGTGGAGCGTAACATCCCCACCATCACCCTTGAGCTGCCGGAGCGAAATTTCAAACAGCTCTGGAAGGAAAATCGCGACGCGTTGTTGTTGACTCTGATCTATGATTTGAATTAATTAAATCTGATCGTTGTTGTATAAAAAAAATAACTTCGAGCAGGCATGATTTTTTTTCGTAAATGTTACGCCTTTATTAAGCGCGATCTCATCACCGAGACCAGCTACAAATTTGCATTTTTCCTCCAATTGTTTGGCATTGTAATCTCGATGCTGGTGTTCTATTTTTTGTCACAACTGATCTCAGGAAATGAGATCGGCTATCTGGCGCCCTATGGCGGAAATTACTTTAACTTTGTCCTCATCGGAATTGCTTTCTCCAATTACCTCAATGTTGCGGTGCGAGGGCTGGCAAAAAACATCCGCGACGCCCAGATGCTGGGGACGCTGGAAGCGTTGCTGGTGACGCAAACTCAAATCCCCACAATAATACTGGGATCATCACTTTACAGTTATATCTTCGCCTCCTTTCAGGTACTGATCTATCTGTTGCTCGGCGGTTTATTTTTCGGGGTGGATTTTGGGGAAGCAAATTATTTAGCGGCATTTCTGATATTAATTCTAACAATCACTGCTTTCAGCAGCATTGGTATCATTTCTGCCAGTTTCATCATGATATTTAAAAAAGGCGACCCCATCACCTGGTTGTTCACTTCACTATCGTGGTTGATTGGCGGCGTCTATTATCCGATTCAGATTTTACCGACCTGGCTCGAAAAGTTATCCTATTTGTTGCCGATCACTTATGCGCTGGAAGGCATGCGCTTGGCATTGCTCAGCGGCTATTCGATTCCACAGCTCATCAATCACATTATTGCACTACTCACTTTTACGTTAGTGTTGACGCCATTGAGCGTGGCTTTGTTTATTAAAGCCGTGAAGAAAGCTAAAGCCGACGGAACGCTTGGCCAATATTAAAATTGTCTGTTTTAATCAGGTTTAGGGATTTGATGTTGATGAACGCAATTGAGACTGAAAATCTGAGCAAGGTTTTTCCGCAGGTAAAAAAGTATCGCGATATTTTCCTACATCCATGGCGCAAAAACGAAACCGTTGCTTTAAAAAATATAACGCTTCAGGTTAAACAAGGGGAGCTGTTCAGTTTACTGGGTCCTACCGGCGCCGGTAAAACCACCCTGCTGAAAGTTCTCTGTAACCTTGTGCTGCCCAGTTCAGGAAGAGCCATGGTAAACGATTTTGACGTCGAGCAACAGGGAGCAGCTATCCGGCGATCAGTTGGATATGTGTTTAGTGATGAACGCAGTTTTTATTGGCGATTGACCGGCAGGCAGAATTTGTTGTTTTTCGCCCATTTGAATAATTTTTTTGATAATCAGGCTGAACAGCGGGTGGAGCAGGTTTTACAGATCAGCGGCGCGAGCGATTTTGCTGATAATGTTTTTAAAAACTATTCCGCTGGCCAACGTCAAAAACTTGCCATTGCTCGTGGGCTTATTACAGATCCGCCCATTTTGTTAATGGATGAACCCACTCGTAGTCTTGATCCCGAGGCGGCGAAACGACTGCGGGAGTTTATTCGTGTGAGAATGGTTGAAAAACAAGGCAAAACTGTGTTAATGGCGACGCATAATCTCGACGAAGCTGAACTGCTGAGCGATTGCATTGCCATTATTCACCAGGGATCGATCCGGGCGTGCGGCGCACTTTCTCAAATGAAACAATTAGTGGCTGCACAACGACTGTACAGTTTGAAATTTATTGCGGTGAATGAACAAACGCAATCCGCTATTAAAACCGCGATCCAAAAACATTCTGATATTTACCGCTTGCAACGTTGGGATATCAATGAAAAAAAGGTTGAGGTGGTTATTTTGGATTCACGCGCCACAATTGCGCCGCTTATCGAAACAGCGGTTCTGTACGGAGTGCAAATTGTCTCTTGTACACCATTGGAACGCTCATTACAAGATATTTTTGAACGAGTGATCACCGACGACAACAGCGGCTGAGAGCCCTAAGCTGCCGACATTAATAGAAAACGCCAGTGATCTCATCGAATAGTTGAGTTTGATCCAAAATGTCAATAAAATAAAAAGCGGAAGCTGCCCCAAATTATTATCAGCGCTTTCGCTTTTTTTTGAAGAAATCAAAATAAATGCGTCTAAATAACAGAGCAACTAATCAAAAGCTGGCACGCATTGTTCACCCACCGTCTGCACACAGGTACCGGCTAAAGTCTCGATGCGGGTGCTATGAATAATCTGCGGCTTCTGATAAGGCTTTTTTTGCAACTGCGGCTTCTTTTTTTGATGTTTCACTATTAGTCCCCTTCTATTTAGAATTTTCAATATAACGATTATAAACAAGCTGCAATGG
>DSAU01000015.1 GCA_011046315.1 bacterium | reverse complement strand
TCCGGCATGTTTTTAGCCGGAATCTCCTGAATATATGTGCAAATTAATATTTAAAAGTTCTATTATTGAGATTCCGGCATTCCGCTTCGCTCCAGCCGGAATGACAGGTGAACTATTACAAATTTTTTTAATATAGCAACAAATATCAAAAAAGTCAAGTTGAAACAATTTAAAATTGCAATACGATTGCCTTGGCGCTTGAGGACTGATGCAACTTTTATGTTTGGTTCACGTTTAATTGAATAATTTTTATTCATGTTAACGAGAGAAATCAAATCCTTTTGATTTTAAAAAAACCCACAAGTTTTTTACCGGCGATTGGTTTAAATAGTAGAACGCCCGGAACATGAAACGCTGGTTCAACCATACCTGTCGAATTATTTTTTAAAGAGGACTACATTATGAAGATAGTTATTGAAGATTTGAGTAAACAATATAAAAACGGAAATCTGGCGCTCACGGATGTGAATTTGGAGATCGAGAGCGGGATGTTCGGGTTGCTCGGTCCCAATGGCGCGGGAAAAACCACACTGATGCGCATTTTGGTGACATTAATGAAACCATCGACAGGGAGTGTCAAGGTCGACAATCTCGACCTGCAACGGGACCGCCGGCAGATTCGCGCCATGTTGGGTTATTTGCCACAGGATTTCAAATTTTTTCAGAAGCTCAAAACCTGGGAGTTTCTCGATTATGTGGCAAGTCTCGCCGGTATCACGGACAGCCACAAACGGAAACAAGAGGTTGACAAAATGCTGGAAAGTGTTGGCTTGTATGAGGCGCGGGATCGCAATGCAAACAAGCTCTCCGGCGGAATGAAACGACGACTGGGAATCGCCCAGGCTTTAATCGGTGATCCCAAAATCGTTGTCGTGGATGAGCCGACGACCGGGCTCGATCCCGAGGAACGGATCCGGTTTAGAAATTTGCTGGCTGAGATGAGCCAACGCGATATTATCATTATTCTCTCGACGCACATCGTCGGAGATATTTCCAGCACCTGCAACAATATGGCGCTGTTAAACAACGGCGAAGTCGTGTTCAATCAATCCCCGGACAAGTTGATTGAAAAATCGAAAGGCCATGTATGGCAGATCGATGCCATCGACAGCGAATTGGAAATTATTAAACAAAAATATCCGGTGATTGCCACCATCCCCTCAGAAAAGGGCTGGAACGTTCAGGTTGTAGCAGATCAACTGAAAGATTTCCCGGGGAAACAAATTGATCCCAATCTGGAGCATGCATACGTTTATTTTGTGGAATATGAGCTGGGTCAATCCTGGAACGGTCAAGATGATTAGAATTTTAGCGCTGACAGGCATTGTGTCAGAGATGGTGGTGATTAACGTTAATATCGATGTTGTTAAAAGATGTAGCCGTTCACAGGCTATCAATCGAAAATAAAAACTGCTGAAGCAGTTTAAAACTTGTACTACTTTTATAGATCACCACAATAAATTGTGGTGTTGATTCAATTTCAGATTTGAACAAACACCATGATTTATCATGGTGCTCATAAGAGAAAATAACGCATTAGAACCGCTTTAGCGGTTTTCAAAAACAATCAAAATTAAATACCCTGTGATCGGTTACTAAAAGATATTTCTAATTAATTAGAAAGGTTGGAGTTATGTTGTCTTTTTATAAAATTTTTACCGTGGCTCGTTACGAGATGAAAACTTTGCTGAGAAGCTGGTTTTTCAGAATTTTTTCAATTTTGGCGATAATCATCCTGACTCTGGTAAATGTGGGGATTCACACCTCAGTCGGCAGATCGCCCTGGTTCATGAATGGCATCAACTCGTCGCTACCATATATGAACATCCTGCTATTAAATGTGGTGCAGGCTATCATCGGTGTGTTTCTGGCGTCCGATTTTCTTAAACGCGATAAAAAACTGGACACGACCGAAGTTATTTACATGCGCTCAATGACCAACGGCGATTATGTGCTGGGAAAAACCATCGGTATCCTGTTGGTTTTTCTGGCGCTCAATCTGCTGGTGCTGTTGTTGTCGGCAGTTTTTCAGATCTTTTTTAGCCAGGCTTCTTTTACCATTATGCCCTATCTCTATTATCCGATCTTTATCAGCATCCCAACTTTAGTATTTATTTTTGGCTTGTCCTTTTTGTTTATGGTTTTGATTCGAAATCAAGCGGTGACGTTTATCGTACTGCTGGGATACATTGCCACGACATTGTTTTTCCTCAGTGACAAGCTGCATTATGTTTTTGATTATATGGCGTTCAACATTCCGTTGACCTATTCTGATTTTATCGGTTTCGGCAATATGGACCGGTTGTTGATTCATCGTGGAATTTACTTTCTGTTCGGGGTGGGATTCATCTTTGCGACGATTTTATTAATCAAACGCCTCCCGCAATCCCGGTTGATGACGCGATTGTCGGCTTTGATATCCGGAGTTTGTCTGGCAACGGCCGTCGGCTTGGTCTTTGTGTATCTTTCACAATTTTCAGCCGGGTCCCAATTGCGCCAGGAAATGCGAACGCTCAACAGCCAGTATGGTGAATTGGAGAAAGCTACGCCGTTGTTCTGCAAGATAAATTTGACGCATAACGCTTCCGGAATTGAAGCCGATGCGGTTTACAAAATTCAAAACAATAGACCGACGCCCATTTATCAATACATATTCAGTATTAATCCCGGCCTGAAGGTTAAAACCATTAGCCGTCAAGGCAGTGACCTTTCATTTGAACAAAAAAAGCAGATCATCATTGTTTCACCGCAGCGACCGCTGGCGCCGGGTGAAATTGATTCGCTGCAGTTGATCTATTCCGGAAAAATCGACGAACGCGCCTGTTATTTGGATGTTGATGATACCGAACGTCAATCGCTTTACCGTCTGTGGATGTACAACGTTGCAAAACGATTTGCGGTTGTGCGACCCAATTATGTTTTGTTGACGCCGGAAGCGATGTGGTACCCGGTAGTGGGCGTTCCTTACGGCGCAATTTGGCCTCAGGATGTAAGCCGGGATTTTATTCAATTTGAACTGTCAGTTCAAACCCGAGCTGGTTTGACTGCTATTTCCCAGGGTGAACAACATCAGACCGGCTCGGGCAGTTTTGA
>DSAU01000117.1 GCA_011046315.1 bacterium | reverse complement strand
GTTTAGGAATTGATGTTGTTGCCGTCGCCCGAATTCAAAGTTCAATCGTGAAGTTCGGCGACCGGTTCGTTGGCCGGGTGTTTACCCAGCAGGAGCGGGTCTATTGTCAGGGCAAAATAAATCCCTATCCCTATTACGCTGTCAGATTCGCAGCCAAAGAGGCGCTATTCAAAGCCATTGGCTTTGGAGTGCGTAACGGGATTGCCTGGCGCGATGCAGAAGTCGTCCATGACGGGATGGGAAAACCAGAACTGGTTGTTAGCGGTAGCTGCAGTCAAATATTGAAAAAAATGAATGTGGAACGGATTTATCTGTCATTATCGCATACTGAAGATACCGGAGTTGCTGTGGTAGTGCTGGAAAAATCTGAACCGATTCCAACGGCGCCGGAGTTACCAGAAAGTTATCATTGAAATGTAGCTTATAATTAAGGAAGGATAATATTATGTTCGGAAAAATGCGAACGGAACTTCAAAAGGAGCTTCAACAAATTCGCGAAGATGGTTTGTTCAAAGATGAGCGCATCATTGCCAGTCCTCAGGGTCCGGAAATTTCATTGGCAGACGGTAGCACTGTACTGAACTTTTGCGCCAATAATTATCTGGGACTATCGAGCAGCCAAAAGATGTTGGATACTGCGATGGAAATTTTGGACGCCCGCGGTTACGGAATGAGCTCGGTGCGGTTCATTTGCGGGACTCAGGATATTCATCGGGAATTGGAGAAAAAAATATCACAGTTTTTTGCTACCGAAGACACGATTTTGTATAGCTCATGCTTTGATGCTAATGGCGGGCTTTTCGAAGCGCTGTTTACTGAGCACGACGCGATTGTGAGTGATGCGCTGAACCACGCTTCTATTATTGATGGAGTTCGCTTGTGTAAGGCAAAACGCTTTCGTTACAACCATGCGGATATGGAGGATCTGCAACGGCAACTCAAAATCGCAGATGCGCAAAATTCGCGTTACAAAATCATTGCAACCGATGGCGTATTTTCCATGGACGGCGATATGGCGAAGCTGGATCAGATCTGTAATATCGCTGAAAAATTTGAGGCGCTGGTTATGGTTGATGATAGCCACGCAACCGGTTTTATCGGTAAAACCGGACGTGGAACCCCGGAATATTTTGATGTCATCGATCGGGTTGACGTCGTTACCACAACTTTCGGCAAGGCGCTAGGCGGCGCATCGGGCGGTTGCACCAGCGGCAGACAGGAACTGATTGATATGTTGCGGCAACGCAGCCGACCCTATTTGTTTTCAAATGCGTTGGCGCCGATGATCGTTGGCGCAACACTGGGTATTTTGGAAGAATTATCCAGTACGACCCATTTGCGCGATAAATTGGAACAAAATACCAGCTATTTCCGGCAACAGATGACTGACGCTGGTTTTGATATCAGACCGGGTACAACTCCGATTGTTCCAATAATGCTCTATGACGCCCGATTGGCGCAGGAGATGGCAAAAGATCTACTCCGTCGAGGGATTTATGTCATTGGCTTTAGCTATCCGGTGGTTCCCAAAGACCAGGCAAGAATACGGGTGCAAATTTCGGCTGCCCACCAACTTGAACATTTGGAGCGGGCAATTGCCGCGTTCACTGAATCCGGTAAAAAATTCGGGGTGATCAACAAAGGCAACTGACTCCGTTAATATCAGGGAGACGGATTTTCCGCCGGGCAACATTATCATCAGCCGATAAATAATAATGTTGTTACTTCTTGTGACCGCAATCAGTCGTGTTTTCAAAGATGGAGTGAACCATGGCAGGGGAAATGAAAATATTTTCGGGAAGTGCAAACCCGGAACTGGCAAAAAAAATCTGCAAAATGTTAAGTATTCCGCTGGGCAAAGCCACGTCATTCACCTTTTCTGAAGGGAATATTTATGTCAAATTGAAGGAGAACGTCCGCCGCAAGGAGGTTTTCTTTATCCAGTCGGGTCTGACGCCAGTGAATGATCTATTGATGGAAACGCTGTTTTTTATTGATGCCTTTAAAAGGTCCAGCGCAGCTTCAGTTACCGTGGTTCTGCCGTTTTTTCCCTACACAAAAGGTGACAAAAAAGATGAGCCGCGAGTTTCAATTCGAGCAAAGGTTGTTTCAGAAATAATCGAAGCCATCGGCGCCAATCGATTGTTGACCATGGATTTGCAGCCGCCGCAGATTCAGGGCTTTTTTCGGATTCCGGTTGACAATCTTTATGCGATGCCTGTTTTTCACGAATATATCAAAGGACTCAATCTCAAAGAGATTGTGGTAGTTGCGCCTGATTTTGGCGCTGCAAAAATGGCGAACACCTTTGCCCAGCAACTGAACGCACCGGTGGCGCTGGGTAGCAAAAAAAGACACGGTTATCGGGATACGGTGGAAATTACCGATATTATTGGTGATGTCAATGGCAAAAATGTGGTCATCATTGATGATATGGTCATCAGCGGAAGCACTTTGGTGGGGATCAGTGATTTACTCAAGCATCGAGGCGCACAAAAAATTTACGCCTGTGTAACACATGCTTACCTAACAGATGATTTTATTGCTAAACTCGAACAAAGTCAAATTGATCAATTGATTATTACTGACACACTGCCAATCAATAGCACGAGAAAACATGACAAAATAACTCAACTATCAGTGGCGTATTTGTTGAGCGAAGCCATTTCTTCTATTTATAACGGCGATCCGTTAAGCAAGTTGTTTTCGCGGGTTGAATGGGTCGGTTAATAACCAAACATAAGAGGGAAGCGAATGGATATTCCAGACATAGAAAAGAAACGAATGAAAGGTTTTATTATTCGTTCCTTACTTATCATTTTCTTATATTGCCAGACAGCCAGTTCGACAACAGTAAGTTATACCGTCGATATTGATGAAAAATCATGGCGGGAAATTAATGTCAGCATTGTTATTCAGAATAATTCCAGCAATCGAATGCTCTGTGTTCTGCCCGGTTGGGATCCGTTTTCACTAACACGGAATCACATTGAGAGCCATGTCCAGGATTTTACTGTGACCGGAGGGGGCGCCAGTGAACCGACTTTTACCAGAGTGAATAACTACTCATGGTTAATCAATGCCAATAGGAATC
>DSAU01000301.1 GCA_011046315.1 bacterium | reverse complement strand
GACAAGGTGCATGCTGGTTCACTGATGATGATCATGTCCTTTGGAATCCTGCTCGGGTCGCTGATATTCGGACCCATTGTAGATCGATATGGATACAAAATATTGTTCATTATATGTGCCACAGTAATTTTTTTAAGTTTGGAAGGGATTGCGGTTGCGCCTCGCCTCTGGTTTTTGAGATTTTATTTATTTATGATCGGTATCGGGGGAGGCGTCATCAACGGCGGCGCAAATGCGCTGGTTGCCGATATCAGCGATCAGAGCAAAAGCGCCAACCTGAGCTTGTTGGGCGTTTTCTTTGGAGTGGGGGCAATTGGCGTTCCATTGTCGCTGGGATTGTTGTCGACTTTTTTTTCGTATAATCTGATCATCGCTTTTGTCGGTGGATTGGTGATCATTCCGTTGTTATTTTTCATTTTTCCTAAATTCCCACAACCGAAACAACCGCAGGGATTCCCCATCAAAGATGGCGTTAAACTGATCAAGCAATCAACCCTGTTGCTGTTTGCTTTCATATTGTTTTTTCAAAGCGGAATGGAATTTGTCGCCGCCAGTTGGAGCGCCGTGTTTTTCAGAGAAGAGTTAGCCCTCGATAAAAATCTGGCGGTTTTATTTTTATCGTTCTACTGGCTGGGTATCATGACAGCGCGGTTGATTTTAAATTTTTTATTGAAACGGATTTCAGCGGTGCGATTGCAATTTATTTTTATCGGTATTGCTTTGCTGGGCGCATTTTCAATGATTTTAACCTCAAGTCCGGTATTGTCGCCGCTCAGTCTGTTCCTAATCGGATTCGGATTGGCAGCCGGTTTTCCGATCATGTTGGGATATGTTGGCGATCTTTATGCTAAATTTTCCGGCACTGCCTTCAGCGTTGTTTTTGTTGTGGCTTTATGCGGTGGTATGTCTTTCCCGTATCTCACTGGTGTAATCGGGGAAGCCAGCGGTTTGCGAAGCTCTTTTTTAATTATACCAATCGGCCTGATCTGCTTTTCAATTTTATTTTCATCGGCAATAAAAAGGATTTCTAAACCTCAAACTATTTAACAACGGAGAACGATAACATGCTGGCAAGGATTTGGTTAGACAAAGCAAAACAAGTGATGGATGAGATTGCCAACACGCAGACTCAAAATATCAACCGGGCTGCTGAAGTGATGGCAGAAACCATTGCCGCTGAAAGATGGGTGCACACCTTTGGCTGCGGTCATGCCACGCTGCCGATTGAAGAAATGTACCCTCGGATTGGTGGTTTTGTCGGCTTTCATCCGATGATCGAATTACCGCTGTCATTTTTTACCCACATCGTCGGTGAAATGGGGGTGCATCAATTTGTTTTTTTGGAGCGCGTTGAAGGCTATGGCAAAGAAATAATGAAAAGCTACAACTTTGATCACCGGGATACCATGTGGCTATTTTCTCATTCAGGGATTAACAACGTCAATATTGACATTGCCCTGGAGGCAAAACAGATCGGGATGAAGGTAATCGTATTGGGATCTGCCGCCGCATTCAAAGATAAATCGACCCGCCATTCATCGGGGAAAAAAATATTTGAAATTGCTGACGTAGTTGTGGATAGCTGTGTCCCGGCAGAGGATGCAGTGGTCCCGCTGAAAAATCACCAGGATAAAATCGCTCCCATTTCAACGATGGCATTTGTGACGGCAGTATGGATGATTATTGCCACGGTGGCTGAGCGATTGGTTGAAAAGGGGATTAAACTTTACATCCACCCATCGCACAATGTTCCGGGAGATACCAGCGCTCGCGAACGGTTAACCGACGCTTTGACTGAGTACAAACGCAGGATCGCCGGTGTTTAAAAAAAGAATTGGGCAGCGGTAGAACTTATTTCGTTTATTGAGAGAAGGTTTTAACTGTGTCGATGAACAATTTTTCCATTAATGATGGTCATGTCAACGTTAAAATCCTGATCCATAATCACCAGATCCGCGTCTTTGCCTATTGCGATTGAGCCTTTTTGGTTTTCCAGTCCGAGAAGTCGAACCGGATTGAACGAAACAGTGTCAACGGCTTGCTGGAGTGTGCAATGGGTAAATTCCTTAAACCTTCGGGCGATCTGGTTCAACGGTAGCGCGGTGCCAATCAGGGTGCCGTCCAAATAGCGCGCCGCGCCGTCTTTTGAAATATAATCCCGGCCATTGTAAACATACCTGCCTTCGGGCATGCCAATGGCTTGAATGCCATCGGTGATGCAAATAATTCGGTCGCTGCTGATGCACTGATAGACCCCGCGAATTATTGCCGGATGCAGATGCACACCGTCGGCAATCAATTGCACACTGATCCGCTGATTTTCAATGATCGCCGGGATTGGTCCCGGGGATCTATGGTGCAACGCTGGCATGGCGTTGAAAAAGTGGGTCACGTGGCAAATGCCGGCTTTGATTCCCCGCTGTGTTTCCTCATAGCTTGCGTTGGAGTGCCCGAATGAAGCGATAATCTGCTGGTTTGCCAACCGCTCGATAATTTTAAGATTGCCCGGTAGCTCCGGCGCAATGGTCATCATCTTCAATCGCTTGCCGGTGATATCGAAAATGTGAGCCAATTCATACTGCGAAGCTGGTAAAATACAGTTTTCGGAAATACCGCCTTTTTTAGCCGGATTGATGAACGGACCTTCGAGATGAACTCCCAAAATGTGCGCACCGCCAAGGTCTTTATTATTAGTTTGAGCAATCAGTTTCAGATGTTCATTTTTATGGTCAGTTTGAAAAACTGTTGTCGCTAAAATGCCGGTGACACCAAATTTTGCCAGTGTTCTGGAGATCGTCTTCAATCCTTCCGGCTTGGCATCTAAAATGTCGAATCCGCCCGCGCCCTGAATATGGACATCGATAAATCCCGGCGCAACGTATGCGCGGTTGGCGTCAATAATTTCAGCGTCAGTATCGGTTTGATCGATGGTGGATTCAATTCGCCGAATTTTTCCGTCGACAATCAAAATATCTACCGATTGCGTCGGCGTATCATAGCGGCGACAGTTGCGCAGCAGCAGCTGTTTAAACACTCTGGGCTCCCTGGTGTTACAAACGATGTAATAGTTCAGCACTCTTAACTAATAATGTCATTCCGGCATGTTT
>DSAU01000233.1 GCA_011046315.1 bacterium | reverse complement strand
GGATGCCGCCATGCTGCCGCCGCAACCCACCGGATATTCCGTGGTCGACGCCAGCAGTTGGCTGTTCGATCAGGTGTCCTTGATCTGGGGAACATTAAGCTATAAAAACATGATGGATCCCAACAACTCTTCCGATCCTCAACATCTGGCCTATCACTCGGTGTTTGATGGCGATCCATTTCCAGCCGACATGAGTCAGACAGGTATGCCCGGCCCGTTCGATTTGATGATGGGCGCATCAAAGGTCATTTTTCAAAATTTGTTGGCGATGCACTTTAATTCGGACGCCGGCACTTTTGTGGACACCGCAGAACTTGACGGCGGCAGTGTGGTCAGAGGAAACGACATTTCCACAATCAACGCCGGTTATGCACTGGTGATTTTAAAACTGTTTGTTGAAGAATTTGCCGGCACGCCGCTGGAGACTATGGCCAAAGAGGCCTTGGTGGCGCAGGCGAATTTTCTCCTAAATAGTCTGCAGGATGCCAATGGCGGTTTTTACAACACCTACACCATTGGAACCGGCGCAGCGGACGACGCCAAAACAGCACTGGCTCAAGCCGGCGCCATCCGTGGACTTTATGCCGCCTACCAGGCGACGAATGACGCCGCCTATCTGACTGCAGCTGACAACGGATATGATTATCTTGTCCAGAACTTTTATGATGCAGATGAATACGGTTTTCATACCACACAGGGCGTTGGACAAGCGACTTATACGCCAAAAATCGTTGCCGCTTTATCCGGAGCGTTGCGAGAGGCACGGCTGGTTGGCAACCATGAAGAAGCAACTTTAATTTATGTAAATTTCTGGGACACCGTGGCTAACCGCATGCAATTAGCGGAAGCCGACCTTACCGGAGAAGTCGGCGGCGACTCGGACGGCGACGGCATTCCGTTTATCCCGGAACAGCCGGATGGCCTGGCGCCGGTCTTTGCCGCAGAAGCCGTTCAGCTATTAAGCGGCGTTACATCGGTTGGAGATGAATTGATAACCGGTTTGAACCCGACCGCCTACCAACTAGATCAAAATTATCCGAATCCGTTTAATCCCACAACCGAGATTCAATTTTCGTTGCCGGAAGCAGGCAAGGTGGTTTTGGAGGTTTATAATGTTCTCGGAAAAAAAGCGGCAACTTTGGTTGACGGTCAAATGAATGCCGGTGTGCATTCCATTACTTTTGACGCCGGACAATTGCCCACCGGGCTTTATTTCTACAAAATCACCACCAGTGGATTTAGCGCAATGAAAAAAATGAGCTTACTTAAATAAGGCCGTTCCTGATCCCGACAGGGTTATTTGGGATAGCTTTTAACTCAAGAACCGCAGTTGATAAAACTGCATAATTATAAGATAGGAGGACTCTATGAAGTCAACTAATTTATTCCGTTTGTTTTTTGCTGTAACTATGCTGGCGCTGCTATTCGCCGGCACTCAAACTCTGCTGGCACAGGATAGCGGAGTGGTCACGGTTCAATCGAAAAGTTCTTTCGACAATACCGTTGAATCACTGCGCAAGATGGTGGCGCAAAACGAAATGATGGTTTTAGCCGAAATCGATCATGGCAAAATTCTTTCCATGACAGGCTTGAAGCTCAATGGTATTGCCTTGTTTGTCGGCAATTCCGTTGTTGGCAAGCAACTGTTTACCGCTAATAAGGCTGTCGGCGTGGCTGTTCCTATTCGGGTAAATGTCTATGAAGAGGATGACGGTAAAACCTACGTTAACTATGTAAAACCGTCCAGCCAATTGGCGCCGTTTGCCAATGATCAAATTAAAATGGTTGCCCAAATGCTTGACGAGAAACTTCAGGCATTAACTTCAATGTTGGCGAAATAATTGTCTTTTCCCCCTGGGTGAAAGCCATCCGGCTTTCACCTTTACCGGGGAAAATACCAGAATAGTCATGAGGAACCATTCAATGAAATCAAAATTAGAACCACTAATTTTTAGTCTGCTTGTTCTCGCTGTGATGGGTGTTGTACCAAATCTGTTTGCCGCAGCCCAGGCAGGATACGCCAAATTCTCTGTATTGGGTAAATATTTTTTAATCCCGTCAGTTTTAATTATGGTTATCCTTATTCCCGTAATTTATGTGCGTGGTTTTCACCAGCTTACCGGGCAGATTATGGCTGGTCTGGGTGGTGGCTTATTGGGAACTTTGGGTTTGGAAGTTGTGCGCCATAGTGGATTTTTGCTGGGCGGGATGCCTGGCGAGCTGCCAAAACTGATGGGTGTATTATTATTAGATCAGTTTGCCCAGGGTCCGGATATTTGGTCTAATTTAGCGGGTTGGGGATACCATTTCTGGACCGGGGCGGCGTTTGGTATAATATACACTTTACTGTTTGGTAAGGGTAGTATTGTAAAAGGAATAGGATACGGCGTTTTAATCGGCATTGGTTTTATGGCAAGTCCAGCCGCACTATCACTGGGCGTGGGTCTTTTCGGCGCTAATTTTGGCTGGGGATTTCCGCTAACGGTTACTTTAGCGCATGTAGCCTTTGGTGGAATTTTAGGCTTTTTCGTCAAGCGAAAAATTCAGCAAGCTCCAAATATATTGGATCGGGTTAAAACTGTTTATTCAAAATAAAAGCCTGTATTAAAAAAATACCTACAATTTTATGAGACGGGAAAAAATATTAAACACCAAAAACTGAGCTAACTAATTGCAGAAAGGATTCAAAAAAGATGGAAAAAACAATGATCTCGCTCTTTTTGTTCTTTATTTTGCCTTCTTTTTCCTTTGCACAAACCAGCAAAAATTTGACTACAGCAAGTCCGAAAGATACGCTCGTCGTTCTCTGGACCAGTGGCGATGTGGAGGTAGCTGAAAAAGTGGCATTGATGTACACGCACGCGGCGGCGAAAAACAAATGGTTCGATAAAGTCATTCTTATCGTGTGGGGACCTTCTGCCAATTTATTAGCCAACAATGAAAAATTGCAGGAAAAAATAAAGTCGATGATTGCGGACGGCATTCATGTGCAGGCGTGCATTGTCTGCGCTAATTCGTATGGCGTTGCAGGCAAATTAAAGGAGTTGGACATTGAAGTTCTTGGCATGGGCAAGCCATTGACCGCATATTTAAAAAAGGGCTACAGCCAATTGACTTTTTAAATCTGCT
>DSAU01000289.1 GCA_011046315.1 bacterium | reverse complement strand
TTTTAAGCAAACCCGAACCGATGGATCATCTGGTCAAATACTATGTCATGTCCCGGCCGTTGGGCTTCTGGGGTCCTGTTAAACGAGAGGCGATCAAGCGGGGTTTGATTTAATCCCAGACGATATCAAAACGCTAATAAAATGGCTGCTCTGGACGGGCAGCCATTTGTTTTTTATGGGAGCAGTAAAGCAATAGTTGCCGGTGAAAATTTATGCGGATATCATCGCTTTGTTTGGCACAATCCATGTAATGACTTACACGATGAAACAAATATCACATTTGTTAAAAACAACCTGAACATCAAGCGATGGCATCTGTAGCCCACCAACAAATAGAGTCTTGCGAAGGGCGAATTTTTTAACTTGACAAAATATATAAATATTTTTATATTGAGCTGTCGCAGACTTTGAGTAAAATAGAACCACTCTACTCTCATTCCGAAACACAAAAACAATTGAAAGATCAGTTTAACGGGCAAAAATGATAACACACATTATCTCCGGAGCGCTGTACATTGTCGGCGCCATGAGTTTTCTTTTTATCGGAATCAGCACCATCATTTTAACATATTTTTTCAAACCTCGACAATATGATAATATCGTCAAATGGCTTTGCCGTTTTTTATTGCGAAGCATGTTCATCCGGGTGAAAACGATTGGACGCGAAAAGCCGGATAAAAACCAAACCTATCTGTTCATGTCCAATCATGTGAATATATTTGATGTATTTATATTAAACGGCTATATTCCCAACTTTGCCCGCGGTGTGGAGTTGGAAAAACACTTTTCCTGGCCAGTTTGGGGAAAAGTTACTTCACGTTTCGGCAACATCCCAATCAGTCAAACGCGACTGCTCAGCGCAATGGACAGTCTCCGGCGCGCAGAGCAGGCGATCAATAATGGGACATCGATCATTATTTTGCCTGAGGGACATCGCACCCGGGATGGAAAACTGCTCCCGTTTATGCGCGGACCGTTTATGCTGGCGCTCAAAACAAAAACCGACATTGTTCCCATGGCAATGGTTGGCGCTTATGATATCAAAAAGGTTACCCACTGGCTGGTTAAGCCGGGTACAATCACGCTTGTATTTGGTGACATTATTCGTTATCAGGATTTTAAACAAATGAATTCAAAACAATTAAAAGAATTTGTCAAAAACCAAATTCAACGCCTCATCGACAATCATTCAACTTCAGCTAAACAAGGGATGATATTTGATGGATCAAAACAACATCATCCGCACTAAAAAAATCAGCTATCTAGATGGCGGGCGATTAAAACACGCCATTATAGCCGGCAGCAAGATCATCGAAAAAATGCAGGAAAAATTGAACGCGATCAATGTATTTCCGGTACCGGATGGCGACACCGGAACCAACATGACAATCACCATGTCCAATATTTCTGACGATATAAGTAGCAGAACAGAAAAATCAATCTCTCAACTGAGTTCGCATCTTGCAGAAGCCGCCTTAATGGGAGCGCAGGGCAACTCCGGAGTAATTTTGGCGCAATTTTTCCACGGCTTTGCAGAAAGTGTCAAAGGAAAAATTAAACTCACCACATCAGCATTTGCCTCAGCAGTACAGCACGCCAAAGTCTCCGCCTATCAGGCGTTATCAGACCCCAAAGAAGGAACCATTTTAACGGTTATCTCCGACTGGGCCAACGATATTGAATTAAACTCTAAAAACACCGAAGATTTTGTCACCCTGCTGAGAAATGCGCTTATCAAGGCGAAACAATCGCTTGCTGAAACTCCGCAAAAATTATCAGTGCTAAAAAAAGCAGGCGTGGTTGACGCCGGGGCGCAGGGTTTCGTTCATCTGCTGGAAGGTATTGTTCATTTTATCGAGCGCGGAAAAATCAGCCAACCTTACCAACAGTTGAGGCATCCCAAAATTAACCATTCTCCAATAACGACCGTTGTTGAGAAATTAAAATATCGCTATTGCACCGAATGTTTGCTGAATGCGCCGGAGCTTGACTTAAACAAATCAAAAAATCTCTGTCAAAGCGGGGCGACTCCCTCATTGTCGCGGGTGGGGGATCACGCGCCAAAATTCACCTCCACACCAACACGCCGGATGCTGTATTTTCAGTTCTCCGGGCTTTCGGAGAAATCAGCGCCACCAAGGTGGACGATATGCAATTTCAGCATACGCAAACCCGTTCCGAGCAACCAGTGGGCAAAATCGCCATTGTCACAGACTCGTCATGCGATTTGCCCGCTGGCTTTATTGAAGAAAATCATGTTCATATAATTCCGCTGAAGATTATTATTGGAAATCAGGTTTTTCTCGACAAGGTCGATATTACTCCAGAGGAGTTCTATCAAAAATTGGTGTCGGCTGCAGAGCATCCTAAAACTTCTCAACCGACAATCGCAGACATCAGAAAAACTTTTGAAAACGTGACTCCATATTTTGAAAAGATTATCTCCATCCACCTTCCTCGGGTTGTTAGCGGAACATTGCAGAGCATTGAAACTACGGCGCGATCTTTTAAAGAGGGCAAAATCATCTGCATTGATGGCAAAAACATTTCCGGCGCACTGGGGCTGGTGATCATGGAGGCTGTAACCGCCATTAAAGAAAACAAGAACGTTGATCAAGTACTGGAGCGTGTTCACCAGGCTATACAAAACATTCACATTTTTATCTCTTTGCCGACAATAAAATATCTCGTCAAAGGCGGTAGAATCAGCAAACCCAGAGGATTCATTGGAAAACTCTTACGGCTTTGTCCGATTGTTTCATTTGATAAAGATGGGCGAGTTTTTCTGGCGGCAAAAGCTTTCGGAGAGATGGCTTCAATGAAGCGCACTCTGAAAATGTTGAGTGAAAGCGCCAAAAAATATCAGCGGGTACGTTTTATTGTCGCCCATGCCAACGCGCCTGAAAAAGCGGCTTTTTTTGTTCATAACCTATCAGCCCTTTTCCCCAATTCAGGCGAAATACCCATCGTTGAAGCAGCGCCAGTATTGGGGGTACACGCTGGACCGGGAACCGTGGGCGCCGGATTTCTCGGTTATTCCGATTAACCAATTTCAAGCAAAAGGATTAATAAAATGATCAGTTTAATCTTGATAATTGTTTTAAGCTATTTTGCAGGCTCGATACCCACC
>DSAU01000216.1 GCA_011046315.1 bacterium | reverse complement strand
CTCAATAATAGAACTTTTAAATATTAATTTGCACATATATTCAGGAGATTCCGGCTAAAAACATGCCGGAATGACATTATTAGTTAAGAGTGCTGAACTATTACATAACAAGTAGATAAAAGATGATTAAATTAGCCAAGACTATTATTCTGATACTAATTTCAACCAACGTAATTTTTTGTCAGCCAGAGTACACAAATCTCGCGAGTAATTACAAACAGAATTGGACTCCAAACGATTTAATCGTGTATTTGAATATTCCTGAACGACCAGTTAATGCTATTGAAGGTTCGGAGTTTGTCAACCGGGTAACTGATTTGAGTATTATAGATAGAGAAAGAGCAGTCGTCAGCGAAATATTGTCGGGGAATATGCCGTCTTTCTCACGTAAGTTAAAAGCTGTAAAAATCAATAAAACAATTAATGGAAACAGCTATGAATTAATATTTTATAGTGGTTGCGATTACATGGCGATTGGGTCGGATCAGGATTATTTCTACATACCGATGACACCTTCTACTGCGCAATACCTGGCTGATAGCATAAATTGCACACTTCCAACAAAAAAAATGGTAGATATCATTTACAGCAGAGCAGAATTTAAGCTAAGGCCTCAACCCATACCGCCATCAGATACAATGATAACCGTTCCGGTTTTTTGGCAACATACGGATTCAATTAAACAACAATTTACCCAATTGGGGTTTGACAGGTCGGCTGATAGTATCGTTGGCGGAACTAAAAAAGATATAATTATATCCAATAAAATATACAGCTCGGATAGAAATTACCAAAGAGTCGTGATCTATGGCTGGCACTTAAGCGAGAATAATCCCATTCAGCCCGTGTATAATGGTCATATCGCAATGTATGCGGATTACTCACATGGCGTGCGATTAATATCCAATTTAGCGTTCCTCAATGGAGACTCAATTCAAATTGATGATATTTTAATGGATTCATCCTTATGGCTATTACTGAGCAGTGAGGGTGTAATCAATAAACCCCATTATCCGGCTAGTAATTTTTTAACCTCGTTGGAAAGTCGACTTGAAAACTCTCAAATTGATTATAAGCTATATCAAAATTATCCGAATCCCTTTAATCCAACAACAACCTCAGCGGGTAAAATCCGCACCAGCAAACAAGATCGAAAAAAATTTCACAAACGGATTAATGATTGCCCAGAGAATGGAGACTTTAGTCAGAAAGCCGATGGCGATTAGTGCGATTAAAATTGTCGGACCATAGCGCATATACGGCTCCATTTGACGTTCATACTTTGGTGGTATCAATCCCATTAAAATTTTTGATCCGTCGAGCGGGGGAATGGGGAACAGGTTAAACACGGCGAGAACGATATTGATCATGACGCCGAACGCCAGCATGAATTGAATGATTCCCATCAACCCTTTTTCCAGACTGTGAAAACCTTCAACTCCCAGTATGCGGCAGCCAATTCCGAAAATAAAAGCCAACATCAAATTTGACGCCGGTCCGGCCAGTGAAACCCAGAGTAAATCACGTTTTGGATCTTTAAAATAGGATGGGTTGACCGGAACCGGTTTTGCCCATCCGATGTGGATGATGAACAACATGATGGTGCCCACCAAATCGAGGTGAACTAATGGGTTTAAAGTCAGCCGTCCGGCTTGCTTTGCTGTGGGGTCTCCCAATTGATAAGCAATCAAACCATGCGCGAATTCATGAACTGTGAGCGCCATCAGAATTGGCGGCGCGATTAACAAATAAACGAACGATGAATCCATTGTGATTCTCCACTAATTTCGAATGACGGCGAATTTTTGAGTTTCGATGTAGTTTCCGATTCGAAGCACGGCAATATAAACGCCGCTGGCGACGCTTTCACCGCGATCGCTTTCCCCGTTCCATTGTATTAAATGGTAATCGTATTTGGCCGAGGCCGGGCTAAATGTTTTCACCAGCCGTCCGTCAGAGGAGTAGATATAAAGCTCGCTGGTTTTTTCTTCCGCCACTACATAGCGAATTTTCATCGGATCGCTGCTACCAGCGATGTAGGGATTGGGGTAAATTAATTCGATAAAATTTTGCTGCGCCTGATCGCCGGCCGGGTACATCGGAAAAAACTGAACCACCTCATAATCAGCGTCGCCATAAAAAGTAACTGCCCGGGCAAACCAATCATTTTTTTGATCGACATTGAGCCGGATGGCGAGATGGTGATTCACCCGAACCAAACGATTCATTAAAAAAACATCATCACTCCAGAACTGTTGTTCTGGCAGAATCGCCACCGCGTCGATGCTGAAGGTGGCGACATCGTTGGGATCGTAATTGCCGTAGGGTGTAACTGCGGGTGTTTCCAAATTGGTTACGATTAGCCCGACGTCCCATTGATTTGCGCCATCGGTGATTTTAAAGAAGACCGAAGAAAGTTTGCTCATGGCAGCGTCGAAACTGATGTCGTTACCATTCGCATTATATTGATACATGAAGCGTACCTCAGGATATAAATTGCCTTCAGGGTAGAAATTCAGGGTATCGCTTCGACTGCCGGTAAAATAATTCCAGAGACCGTAAGAAATGAGTTCTTGGTTAAATGAAGTGCCATGGTTTGGTAAAACGTTTGAAATCACGGTCAACGCTTTTTCATCAGGAATGCGTTCCCAAATTTGTCTGAAAATATCGGGCCCGTATTTTTTTGTGATCATGTGATTCCAGAGGCAGGATGCATATTCAAAATCGTCATTGACGTAGGAGAAGGGATAGTTGATTCGATTGAAAAATGCAGGTAAATAGTTTAAATAGTCATTGACATCGTTGTGGGCAAAATCCTCCATCCAGGTGGAACACATTTCCATGAAAAAAACATCGCTGTCGCGGTAGGCGTAGGACACCTGCACCACGTGAAAATATTCATGAGCCGAGGTTACGCGCAGGTTATTGTCCGGCGTATTGGGAAAGCCAGCGTAGTCGTTTTCGATATGCATGTAACAGGACCAGGCGTTTTCCCGTCCGGGTACGGTTTGTTCGAGATAGGTAACGCCGTACCAGATCGAGAGATTGACCAGATAAACATCAAACGCAGTTCCGTTGCCCGACGAATCCGGCGCCGGCGGCTGGTAGCCCAGACTGTCCACCAACAGTTGATG
>DSAU01000219.1 GCA_011046315.1 bacterium | reverse complement strand
GTGTCGATCAGTCTGGTGGATGGATTCAGCTTTGTTGAGAAGATTGGCTGGGATGCGTATAATGAGTCCTGTGATTTGATTGAGCAGATCAAGCAGTACCGGAAACGCTTTGGACGCTATCCCGAATCGGTACATGTGGATAAGATTTACCGGACACAGGAAAACCGCCGCTTCTGTAAGCAATATGGAATTCGCCTGTCGGGTCCGCCGCTGGGCCGACCCAGCGAGGATGCAGCCCTGCTCAAAGAACAGAAAAAGTTTCAGCGACAGGATGAGCGTGACCGCAATGCGGTGGAAGGCAAGTTCGGCCAGGGCAAACGCCGGTTCAGTCTGGCTCGTGTCATGACGAAACTGGCCCACACCTCGGAAGTGTCGATACTGGTGTCGTTTATCGTGATGAATCTGGAAAAGATCCTGACCGGGATACTTTCTTTTTGGCTGTTTGTAGGGTCTTGGCTGTCGGTTCGCCGCGACAGAATGGCTGGGGACTGGAGAATCCGGTTCTGGCCGACCGAACGACTGCAGCCTGAACCGATCAGCAGTATCGAAAATGGCTGGCGGGCAACTTATTCAGCAAACCCTAATTAAATAATTATTTATGGATGCACAAAAAAAGGTATTGCAAGTTGCTTACTCACAATACCTTATGAAGAAAAATTTCAACTCCCCGAGTAGGGCTCGAACCTACAACCTAGCGGTTAACAGCCGCTCGCTCTACCAATTGAGCTATCGGGGAATGCTCTTGCCTGATTGTCCGAGCCAGACAAGAACCTCTAATATTTCTTAAAAAGTGGTTTTTGTCAAGAAAAAAGGCGTAAAAATTATCAGAAATCAACCAATTTTTATTTCACCGTGGACAAAATCTCGACGATTTATTACAATCTTACTGAATTACAGGGCGTCTGTCCGGTCTGTATTCAGTCAAGACGCAGCGGCCATCCCTGCAACGTCAAAACCGTAACAGAACTATGGGAAAAAACAGTATTGATATTGATGGTTTCAGGATTCTTCGAAAGCTCGGAAACGGAGCTCGGACATCGATATATCTGGCCGTTGACGAGGATACTCGCCAGACTGTGGCATTGAAGCGTGCCGTCCTTGAAGGGCCGGAAGACAGCCGTATTTTTGAGCAAGTCGAAATGGAATTCAAGGTCGCCCGCCAGATCGACCATCCTTATGTTCGAAAATGCCACAAGGTATTTCGGATACGAAAGCTCCTTAGAACGCAGGAGATTTTACTTTCGATGGAGTACTTTGACGGGCAATCGCTGGAAGACCAGCATCGGCTCAGTCTCGGCGATGTACTGCTGATATTCCGGATGGTGGCTATTGGTTTGAACGCCATGCACGAAAAAGGGTATGTCCATTGCGATATTAAGCCCAACAATATCCTGTTCAGCCGGCAGGAAGGGATCAAAATCATCGATCTCGGTCAAAGCTGCCGTATCGGTGAGATCAAAAAACGCATACAAGGGACGCCCGATTATATTGCACCTGAGCAGGTTCGTCGTGAACATATCAGTCACCGCACGGACATATTTAATCTTGGGGCGACGATGTACTGGGCGCTGACGGGCCGCAACGTGCCGACGCTGATTCCCAAGAAAAATGAATTTGGAATCATGGTTTCTGAAAAAAGCGATTTCAAATCGCCCCATCAAGTGTATCCTAAAATTCCGGTGGACATGTCCGACTTGGTGATGGAATGCGTACAGGATAAACCTTCGGATCGTCCTTCAAGTATGTCGGAAATCATCGGACGCCTGGATGTTTTGATTCGTGCCGTATTTGGAACAAAAATATCGCTCAATGCCTCAGGAAAGCATCCAACTCTGTCAAACCGGGGCTGAGCTGAATCGAACCTGCCGCTATCGGTCGGGCAATCTGATACAGCTTCCCCGTACAGGACGAGTGATTGTAGCGGGAGATTTGCACGGTCATATCCGTAACTTTGAGCGGATTGTCAAAATGGCCGATCTGGACAACAATGCCGATACCCATGTCGTTTTGCAGGAGATTATCCACGGCGGACCCGAAGATGATTACGGGGGGTGTTTGTCGTATCGGCTTTTGCTCAAAGCGATTCGCTACAAAATCAGCTATCCCGATCAGGTGCATATTCTGCTGGGTAATCACGACACGGCCGTCATCAGCAACAGCTCCGTTTTGAAAAGCGGCCGGGAAATGAACCGCGCGATGAAGGAGGCGATGCAGCGGCATTTTGCCGCCAATTATTCGGATGTGTTCAAGGCGATGGTAGAGTATCTGATGTCGCAACCGCTGGCAGTGCGATGTGAAAACCGGATTTGGATTTCGCATTCGCTGCCGGCCGATAGGGAAATTGACCGATTTGATTTGTCAATATTTAATCGACCTTACACTCTGGACGATATCGAACGCTTCAATCCGGTATATGTGCTGACATGGGGTCGGCGGCACAGCACGGCGGCTCTCGAACGTTTGGCCGGGATGCTCGACGCCGACGTCTTCATATTGGGCCATCAGCCGCAGGAAAAGGGCTGGACGCGGGTCGGAAGCAATACGATCATCTTAGCCTCTGAGCACAGTTACGGGTGTGTGTTGTTCTTTAATTTGAGCCAGAGCTATACCGCTGATGCGCTGGAGCGCAATATTGTGCCGCTGGCGGAAATTGAATAGCGATCCGAAATATCCATTTCGGCGGAGCTGGCGGATTCTGTGCTCAAAAATGTTTTTTTGTCCGTTTGCCCCTTGTCAAACCAATAGTTTTTTGGTAAAGTACCCTATCTAAACAGGGGCCATAGCTCAGCTGGGAGAGCGCTTGCATGGCATGCAAGAGGTCGTGAGTTCGAATCTCATTGGCTCCAGTCAAAAAAACATTATTATTAGCTCAATAATGAGGTTTTTTTCTATTTATACCTGCTCCATAACTACCTAAAAAACCCCTTTTGGCGTCCAAATGTAGTCCAAGGCTATTCTGGAACTATCCTGGAACCAGTCTAAAACCAGTCTAATTTTATTCATCTGGAAAGGAACTTGATGCCACCGTCAAAAGTACGTCATTGGTGAAATTTTTCATAACTAATTGAAAAATAATGAGTTTATGTGATTTTTATGCGTGACAGGCCAGGTCGTCGATTTATAATATAACCTGTT
>DSAU01000375.1 GCA_011046315.1 bacterium | reverse complement strand
ATCTATTTAAGGAGTGTTGTGATATGGATAGAATTACAATACTTATCGTGATGATTCTATTAATTACTTCCAGTTTGATTTTCTCGGCAACTACGGGAAAAATCGCCGGCAGAGTAACAGATGAAGAAACCGGCCAACCGCTGCCCGGAGTCAACATCATCATCGAAGGCACCATCATGGGAGCCGCGACAAACCTGGAAGGCTACTATGTTATTTTGAACGTTCCCGTCGGTGTTTACTCACTACGAGCCTCAATGATGGGCTATGCTACCCACTCCATTTCTGAAGTCAGAGTAAAAATCAATCAAACAACAACCATCGACATTCAAATGCGACAAGAAGTGATAACCGGAGAAATGGTAGAGGTGATAGCTGAACGTCCGGTTGTTCAAAAAGACGTTGCGGCGAGTCAGTTGTATGTGACTTCAGAACACATTGAAGCGCTACCGGTGACAAGTGTTTCACAAGTGGTGGGTCTTCAAGCCGGTATTACCTCTGGCTTGTCAATTAGAGGTAGTGGATCAGACCAATCATTATTTATGGTTGATGGCATCATCTTACGTGATGAAAGAACTAACGAACCGATTTCGGCTGTTCCTTTGAGCGCTGTAAAAGAGATCTCTGTGCAGACTGGTGGCTTTGGCGCTGAATATCAAAATGTCCGTTCCGGTATTATAAATGTGGTGACTCGAGAGGGAGAGAAAGAAAAATATGGTGGTAGAATTACTTATAACATAAGACCAGCAGCGCCAAAGAATTTTGGTATTTCACCTTATAGCCCTGAAGCGTTCTGGCTACGTCCTTATCTTGATCCTGAAGTATGTTGGACCGGCACCGAGAGCGGCGCCTGGGATATTTATACTCAACGGCAGTATCCAAAATTCGAGGGATGGAATGCGGTAGCCGAGAGAACGCTAAAAGACGATGATCCTACCAACGATCTCACACCCGCTGCGGCAAGACGAATCTTTGAATGGGAACATCGAAAACAAGGAGACATCGATAAACCGGATTACAATTTCGATGCAGGATTTGGAGGACCTGTACCATTCATCAGCAAAGCTCTTGGCAATCTTCGCTTCTATACTTCTTTTAAAAAAGAGCAAGAAATGTATCTAATCAAGCTCTCACGAGATGCGCTTACCAACCAGAGTAGTATGTTAAAACTAACTTCGGATTTATCAGAATCGATGAAGCTATCGGTTACAGGTTTATACGGAGAAATTTATGCGACCTCCTTGTCCAGAGCCGGTGGTACTTCTTATATGACAAGTGTGTGGGACGTCGCTAACCAGGTAGACAGAGCAGGTTTCACCGTTCCCTGGAGAATATTTACCGACATCTACTGGTCGCCAACCTCACGTTTTTATAATATGTTCTCTGCAAAATTTACACATCTAGTAAGCCCCACTTCATTTTATGAAGTTCAGTTACAGCGAACCGCCCAAAAATACCGTACAAGTCCTGAGCGAGAACGAGATTTCACAAAAAGGTACGAAATTTTTGAGGGCTATTTCGTAGATGAAGCTCCTGAAGGATTTGAAGCAGATGCCCGATTCGGAATAGACGGATTGGGAATGGGCGGCCCCGTCAGCACTGCACGCGATTACAGTAAATTTAGCAGCACATCGGCAAAATTTGATCTTGTCAACCAGATAAATCCTTCTAACGAAATCAAGACCGGTATCGAATTTGTTTATGATGGTCTTGATATGGATTTTGGAATGGTGAATAAATTTTTACCTGAAGGCAATACGTGGACTAATTTTAAGCGAAATCCTTACAGATTTACGGCATACTTGCAGGATAAATTAGAGTACAAGGGTTTTATCTCAAATGTAGGATTTCTTCTGGAATACAGCAATCCTAATGGTGATTGGTATGATGTCGACATTTATGAACGCGCTTTTTTTTCAGATAATTATAATCCAGACGATGAGTCAAATATTAATACAAAGAAGGCAAAAACACGATTAAATTTGAGTCCGCGTTTAGCTGTGTCGCATCCGATTACACAAAATTCCAAACTTTATTTTAATTATGGTCATTATCGACAAACCCCCACCTCAGAAAATCTTTACCGAGTTCAAAGAGCAATTAATAATAAAATAGATTATCTTGGCGATCCCACCTTGCCACTTGCCAGAACAGTCGCTTATGAGTTGGGGTATGACCATGCACTGTTCAATGATTATCTATTACATTTAGCAGCATATTATAAAGACATAACAAATCAGGAAGATTGGACCAGCTATATTAGCATTGATGGGAAAGTGAATTATAGAAAATTAACCGCAAACAATTATCAAGATATTCGGGGATTTGAAATTGACATTACAAAAACCACCGGAAGATGGTTTTTTGGTAATATCAATTATGAATATAGAGTGGGTACAGCAGGTTATTTTGGAGTAAAACAGTATAATGAAAATCCTGCCGACCAGCGAGAATATTTAAGACAGAACCCAAAACAATCCAAGCCAAGGCCCAGACCGATATTTAAAGCCTATTTAGACTTCCATACTCCCAGTGATTTTGGACTCCAATTTGGGAACATTAAACCGTTAGCTAATTGGCAGCTAAATATTCTTGCAAATTGGATTGCTGGACGTTGGGATACCTGGAATCCAAATAAAATACCTGCAATAGAATATAATGTACAGTGGAAAAGCTATTACAACCTGGATATAAAGCTTTCAAAAACTCTTTTCCTTGGTGATTTTAACGTTAAACTTTTCATGGATATTTATAATATATTCAATTTTAAACACTTTTCAGGGGTGTCGTTCCATGACTCACACGATTATGATTTTTACATGAAATCATTGCACTTACCTGGCAGTATTAGTGATGAGCTGGGCTATGGAAACATACCAGGAAATGATCAGCCCGGCGATTATCGAAAACAAGGCGTCGAGTTTGTTCCAATGGAATGGACGGCAAGTCTTGATAGAGTTTCAAATCCACGTGAAAGAGCAATTTATTATGACTCCTCTACAAAAAAATACATGGAATACAGAAGCGACCAATGGTCAGAAGTCAGCAAGAGTAGAATAGATCAAATAATAGCAGATAAAGCCTATATCGACATGCCTAACCAGACTTATTTCACATTTTTAAATCCAAGAAGTCTCTTTTT
>DSAU01000557.1 GCA_011046315.1 bacterium | reverse complement strand
AGGCTAAAAATTTTTTCATGGATTATTTATTCCTGGAGGTAATATATTCAGCCAACAGGATTAGTGATTGTTTATAGGGTGAATCCGGATAAACATCCAGCCGTTGCATTGCGTTTTGAATATAGTGATCAGCTTTGTGCTCGGCGTATTGAATGCCGCCAGTATCTTTCAAAAAAGGGACGATGGTTTCAGCCTGGTTGTCGGCGCCGTTCTGGAGAAGCGAAATAATTTTTTGTTGTTGCTGTCGATTCACTTGTCTCAGGCTATACAACACCGGCAGTGTGATGATATTTTCGATCAGATCTTTGCCGATCGGCTTGCCAAGTTTGTCTTCGCTTCCATAATAGTCGAGCAAATCGTCTTTAATTTGAAAGGCGATGCCCAGAGATTCGCCAAATATCCGCAGATTTTCCTCATGCGTATAATCTTCACCGTCAGAAGTGTAGGCACCGAGTTGACAGGTCGCTGCCAGCAGGGAAGCTGTTTTATAGGAGATCAATCGAAAATAGGTTGCTTCATCAATTTCAAAATCCTGGGCTTTTTCCATCTGCAATAGTTCGCCCTGACTCATTTTGGTGGTTACTTTTGAAATGATTTTGATCAATTTCGGGTCTTTGAAATCCACCAGAGAATTGAAAATATGGGCAAACAAAAAATCACCGATCAGCACTGATATTTTATTTTCCCAGATCGAATTGATCGAGGGATTTCCGCGACGCAGGTTTGAATTATCCACCACATCATCGTGTATTAATGTCGCTGTATGCAGCAACTCAATGATTATAGCGGCATCGATTGATTTCGTCGTGGGCTTTGATTTAAGTCCGCTGCATAGCAACAGCAGAATCGGACGTAATCTTTTTCCTTTGCTGGTGATGATATAATTAAAAATTTGCTTGATTAAATCGATATCAGTATCGATCACTGATTGAAATTTGGCTTCGAGTTGCTCTAATTCCGCTTGAATTGGCTGAATGATTTTTTCGAACACTGATGATTGCCTTTCCTAATCTGCTTGAATCGGTTACAATTGATCGAACGGAAAAATATTTCCTCAGCGGGCTGAAGATAAAAATTGTATAAAGATAGTAATAAAAATCAATTTAGTCAATTAAAAAAAAGCTTAAATTGCCATACCTCAGTTACGCGGATTTATAGACAAGTTCTCTTTAACAGGCTTTCCCTCAACTGTGTCATGTTGAATTTATTCGTCAACATATTGAGTCAAATAAATCAGACACTATAATTTATTGTTTCTGCATTAAAAAAAATAGATTGCGGGCAGCCTTAAGATAAATCACTATAATTAAAGAAATTGCATCGTCGCGGAGTTTATCCTGAGCTTGCGAAGGGCTCCTTGCAATGACATGAATTTTTTAATTTTTTTATGAGTTCATGGCCTGCCTGTAAAGCTATTGCAATCCAAAATTACAGCGGTTTATACCAAAATAATCTCACCTCTGTGAACGACTACAAAAAAATTGACCAATTTTGTCATTCATCAACGGGGAAGTTAATGCATCAAAGCATCAAAACAAACTAGGGATTTGGCATTCAATAGCCTTTTCATCAGCGGCTCAATAATATTGATCCTGATCGGATTCAATTAAGATAATGCCAAAACTACGCCCGGAAATGGTCAGTCCGACTTTGATTCTGCCGGTGACAGTTACTCGTTCTCCTTCGAAAGGTGTTTTGTCCTTTGGCTTTACCCAGAGATTACCAGTGCCGTCATCAATCTCGTAAATTCCGACATTCAAAATAGGAAGAGAAATGACATTCCCAACTTTGCCGCTTATGGTGACTGTCTTGTCATGAAATCGGCGCGGTGATTGTTTGATCTCGCTGATTCGCGTGCTGGCAGCACAACTTAGCAGGATCAGCAGAAAAAACAGGGGAATGATAGCTGATTTTTTGTTCATCTCGACTCCTTCAAAAAGGTTAGGGTTCTGACTCCACGCTTGTGAAATTATCTAAACTTCGGAAGTCATTGGATGAAGTTTGTATAATGTGATGAATCGATAGACATCTGCAAAATAGAGAATTTTTAAATTCTATTGTCATGGCTGCGAATGGAGGCATCTCATAAATCATTTGTTATTTACAACACCTGCATTCGCAGCAGTAACATCCATTGACCACTTGTTGTCTATTGTAAAGAACTTTAATGTTGAATCGATTTAAAGGAATTTGTCCGAAAAGTAGAGAAAACTGTTTCCATGGTTTTTAAAACTGAAAAAAGAAAATACGGACAGACTCCGGATAGTGACCACACTTACGGCTGAAAGTTAAAATGTTACCGATTTTCGGTTGACTTTTTCAATTCAGATGAATGTTGAAAGAATTCATCCAGCGACATTTTTTTTAGGAAATTAAAGCCCCGCGCGGCGCGCAATCGTGGATGTGCATTTTCAAACAAATATTCTTTGCCGAGGCTGGTTTGGATTGTCTGATATTGTTCGACCATGATTTGCTGCGCCAATCGGGAGAACGGACCGTCCAATTCATAACTGGGAAACGATGCGCTGCGCTGCGATCCAAAACAATTTTTAAACGCCGAATCCAGACTGGCAAAAGAATTTAATGAAACCGGCACAAAAGTGGTGGCTTCCGAGGGGTGAAAACGGTACCAGACATTGCGATACCCCCAGACCTTGATGTTTGCCTTTTTGTATTTTTTTCGATAAAGCTTAAGCGCCTCACTCACAGCTTGCATAACTTTATAGTGGGTATCCGGGCCGCTGCCTTCCGGGTCCAGCGCTACGGTTACGATGGTTGGTTGGATTTTTTCGAGCAATTCAAAAATCGGCGTTACATCGCGACGAAATTCTGGTTCTTCGGTAAAAATATCGCCTTTATAAAATCCCAATCTCAAATGGTTTACATCGTAGCAACTAAAACCCAGATATGCCCACAGCAGATCGGCTTCCCATTCACGAATCATGCCTTTGAGCTGTTGAATAAATGGAATATCTTTTTTGCCCGGGTATTGTGTTTTGAAATAGTTGATCATTTCTTCAATGCGATCCTTGAGATGTTCCAAGCTGTCTTCTTCAAAGATGAACATCAAATTTCTCAATAGCCGCTGGCTTTCGGCTTCTTCCTTGATCAGCCGGTTGTGTGCTGCCACACCGTCAAGGT
>DSAU01000170.1 GCA_011046315.1 bacterium | reverse complement strand
TCTCTCCGCAACGAGTCAGCGATCGTTTATATCACGCATTGAAACAGTTGAAAAAAAATATGAAATTGTAAAAATATTTTTCAATATTTTTCATTTTTTTTCTAATATATATGTGAGAACTGAGACCAAAATTATTCATTATACTTTAATATGAGGTTTTGTCATGAACTGTGAAATCCAAAACAAAGAAAAGCTGATTGACGATTATGTCAGGGGAGTGATTTCAACTCATGATAAGCACCGGTTGGAAGAGCATATTTTCAACTGTGACCAATGTTTCCAAGACCTTTTGATTCATGAAGAAACTTATCATCTGATCAAAACCGAAGGCACAGAACTATTCGCTGATTACCTGAGATCGCCGCGGGCAAAACAGAAAGGTTTCCGGTTGTCAGATCTGTTGAATTTGCAACCGCCGAAAATCAGTTGGCAACCAGCGTTGGGTTTTGCGGCAGTGTTTTTAATTGCGGTTTTCATCGGCGTTTATTCGATATTTTTTAGTCACTCGGAAGGATCGATGTTGCTCAATTATGATCAGCGGGTTCCGCATGAATACAGCGAGATCACACTGCGCGGCGGCTCGGAACAGGTAGATCAAAGTCCGGTTTTTCATTCCTTTGTCAATGGATTCAGACTTGGGATCAGCGATTACAATGTTTTTGAATATCAAAGCGCTGTCCGGATTTTTGAGAAATTACAACCATTGGCGGATCAATTCGAGCAAACTGATAATTCCCAATATTTACCCTGGATACGAGATTTCTATTTTTATCAGGGCCTGGCTCATTTGGCCTTATCCTTGAGCAGCGAGTTCGAACTTGATCAGATGAGCAAAAATATCCACCGAATCAGTGCCATTGGCTGTCTGGAAAAAGCCAAATCCATTGCTGATGCTCATCAAATGTCACAACCAGAGCGGGAATTATTCTATTTAGCTCAGGCAGTGGGATCATCCGGACAGATCGAAAGGGCAGTTGAAATACTGAACGGAATTCAGCCGCAGAGTGATTTTTATAGTGAAAGCCAACTTTTAATCCGGCTCTGGACAAAATAATTGTGCTGAACGAATCAAGCCTAAGCGGAAGGCGGATCAACAAAATAAAAAGGACATCAATGTTGCGTTGCAATACTGAAGCCGACGCCTGGATGGTGAGGGCGCTGTCGGTTAACTGAAAATAAATAGAACTATTCTGAAAAAATCGCTATCTAAAAACAAAACCCCGGCATTCTATCAAGAAGCCGGGGTTTTTTTATATTGCTGTCAGCAGTTTTTTGCAAAACTTTTCTCGTTATCGCAGTGCTGGCGTAAAAGTGGATTGTTGTTTTGTTCGTCATTCATGAATTCAGCTTATTGCTGATTGCTTTATTGGTTTTCAGTTGAGCTTTGGAAAAAAAATCTCATAAAATTTTCTTATCATTGAAATAAAATTAACCAAGGACTCCAACTGAGAACAAATATCCGTAGCTTTTTCAGCCCGCTTTGACCAAATAGATATTTAATCCATTAGCTACTGTTGAATATCACAAACAAGTTCAATTTTTATTTTTTTTTGCCATAGACTTGATGCTTTCTCTGTGCTTGCTGTGGTTGATTTTTTGAATTTAAAAAATTACGGTTATCGATTTTGGTTTCTCGATAATAAAAAAAGGCCATTCCATTTCTGAAACGACCTTTTTGCCTATCGCACCGCCATGAACAATTAAAGGAAATCAGGACTCACCTTTCTCCATCTTTTCGCAATCGCGAAATAGACCCATTTTTCATTACATTTCAAATTGTCATTAAAGATATTTTGTTTATCGGGGGGTGTTGATTCTTTGTTCAACGCCTCTTTCTTCAGTGATGTGTTAATCGTCATGATGCCTCCCGTTTTATCCATAAATGCTCCAGAGATAAAATTCCCACCGTCAATTAGTAAAATGTTCTATATATATATTAGAAAAAAAGTCCAAAATATTGAAAAATATTTTAAAAAATTTCTGTAACTTTTTCAAGACTCTTAGCTGCCACCGGATAAAACCTCAGTCATGGGTAGAAAAACCGCTGAAGCGGTTCATCTCTATATATTGATCTACCTTACACCACAATAAATTGTGGTGTTTGTTCAACAATGTAGTTTGAATAAACACCATGATTCATCATGGTGTAGCTGAACAGAAATAGCAAATTATAAACTGCTTCAGCAGTTTCAAATTCCACCAGCAAGTGAGGTTTTTCGCCACCGGTAAACAAAGCCGCGAATTGTCCTCAAAAAATTTATTTTATTTGTTGCTCGCTCAAGTAAATTGATATTTTGTTAAGCCAAAGATAGTGTTGCTGAAAGCGCCAATTTTACCAATTCTTTTTTTTGTGCTTATTGGGTATTTTGGAGACGGTGCGGATGAAAAGCTTCAAATTTCAAATAAAAGTCTGAACCCATGATGGGACATTTCATTTTTTAATCCTGCAATAAAGTTTTGTGATAGATTTGCTTGAAATTTGATTAAAAAGCCAGCGAGCGAATAAAAATTTTATTATTGTTAATTCTCACTAATATATAATGCTAATAAAAATAAATAGTAAGATTGTTTTTACTAAATTATTGCCCGTTAACATGTTTTAGCCTAGATTAACAATTAAAAAGTTTATTGTGGTACTATTATTGCCTGTGTAAAAATGAAAACCTGTTACAATAATAAAAAAATCTCGGCTGATGCCTGGCAATAAAAAAAAATGAATTTGAGAAATTTTTTTTTCAATATTTTGATAAAAATTTATAATATATATATGTTAGCTAGTAGACAAATTTAAAAAACGCTATTATCAGAAAAAACCAAATCACCATCGCCTTGATACTATTTAATGTCAGTCCGAAAAAAACCTAAATTCGTCTTTTACTGTCATTGCGAGCGATCCCGCGTTGCCGGGGAGCGAAGCAATCTCTTTATTGTCATGAGATTGCTTCTCTCGCTGAAGCGGAATCGCAATGACAGTCTAAGAAGCTATTTTCGGATAGGCGCCATTTAAACTGGATATTTTCGTTGCCAGGGAGCAATTAAACTGATTAATAAATCGTATTCAAAATTACTCAAATAAAATTTTGAACTTCATTAACAATTTTATCAAATGAGGAGGTCGTTATGTTTAAATTATTGTTAGCTTTTCTGGTTTCAGCGCTGTTGAGTCTGGG
>DSAU01000122.1 GCA_011046315.1 bacterium | reverse complement strand
CATGATGAACGAATGGGGCATTCCAGTAGTAGAGCTGCATTCACTACTCTACCAGTACACAAACAGGCTGGCTGAAAAAGGTGAGCATGTCCCGGCAATCGCTCTTGCCGGAGGATTTACCTTTGAAGACCAAATGTACAAAGGGCTGGCACTGGGCGCTCCGTTTGTAAAATTGATCGGCATGGCGCGCGGTCCCCTGGCTGCTGCTATGGTAGGCAAAACCATCGGTAAAAAAATTGATGAGGGATTGATACCGGTATTTGTGGAAAGATTTGGTTCATCAGTGGAGGACATTTTTGTGACCGCCGCCCATATAAAACAAAAAATGGGCAGCGACACTTTCAAAGAAATCCCCACTGGCGCACTGGGTCTCTACACTTATTTCGAGCGCTTAGCCCAGGGCTTACGGCAATTGATGACCGGCAATCGCAAGTTCACCCTGGATCATATCGAACGAGACGACATTGCTGCTTTGACCAAAGAAGCGGCGCAGGTCAGTGGGATCACCTATGTGATGGATTTGGATAAGGAAGCGGTGGAAAAAATTCTGGAGAGTTAAGCTAACTGTTTATCAGAACACTTTTGTAAAAAATTGAAGCCCTATTGAAAAGATGGGGCTTTTTTTTCTTGGATGAAATGGGTAGTGAAAAAATCGCTTGAATTTTTTTTTATTATAGCATCAATATTTTTTGGTAATGTATTTTTCAATAAGTTTTGCCGTTGTTGTCATATAAAATATGAAATATTTAAAAATAAGGGAACAAAGCAAGAACTGTTCAACAATTATATGGGGACACAACCGAAAATTTTCATTTGCATTAAACCGAAAAAATCGGTAATTTACTCACCATTTAATTCACAAATAAAAATCAAACCGCAAATCAACAGAGGATCTTTTATGCCGAGATTTACCCGCTATACCCGACATCAACTGGATAGATTTTTTCAAGAGCTTAAACCAGAAATCTACACTGAGATTGCGATGCTGCAAATAGACTGTTGGTGGTCCCGCGAGCCGCTTCCTTTCAGCAAGCGGACAATCGGCAAGCCGATGAAGTTAAATATCGGCGATAAATGGGGCGATCTTTTTGATTGCGCCTGGTTCCATTTTAGCGGAGTTGTTCCTGGCAGTGCAGCGGGCAAAAAAGTAGTGCTGCTGTTGGATGTAAATGGGGAAATGTGTGTGGTGGATTCGAATGGTGTTCCGTTACGTGGATTAACCAACATCAGCTCGGTTTTTGATGACCGGCTTGGTGGCCCGGGTAAGCGGGTACTGCCGTTCGTTGAGAAGGCGCATGGCGGTGAAAAAGTCGATGTCTGGGCCGACGCCGGGTGCAACGATCTGTTCGGCAATTTACAGGAAGATGGCACGGTAAAACAAGCATCGATCGCTATCTGCCATGAAGCTTTGCGGGAATTTTATTATGATTTTGAAATTCTGCTCGATTTGTTAAATGTTCTTGATGAAGCCAGCGCCCGTTATCAGCAAATTTTTACAGCGTTAAACCAGGCGGTTCATTTGTACCAGCAAAATCAATCTGATCGACTGCTACAGGCGAGCGCTATCCTGATAAAAGAATTGAACAAACGCGGCGGCGATCCCGACCTGCAAATCAGCGCCATCGGACACGCCCATCTCGATCTTGCCTGGCTCTGGCCCGTTCGTGAAACCATTCGTAAAGGCGCACGGACTTTTGCCACCGCTCTGGAGCTGATAGAGCGCTATCCGGATTATATTTATGGCGCCAGCCAACCACAACTCTATTTGTGGATGAAAAATTACTTTCCTGAACTTTTCGCCAAAATAAAACAAAAGGTGAAACAGGGACGAATTGAACCGCTGGGCGCTTCGTGGGTGGAATTTGACACTAACATCACCGGCGGTGAGTCCATTGTCCGACAATTGCTGTACGGCAAACGCTTTTTCCGCCAGGAGTTCGGATTGGAAATCGATCATCTGTGGCAGCCGGACGTTTTCGGTTACACAGCCTCTCTGCCGCAACTTCTTAAAAAATCAGGCATTCGTTACTTCATGACCCAGAAGTTATCCTGGAGCCTGATCAATGCTTTTCCGCATCACTCATTTTGGTGGCAGGGAATTGACGGCTCATCAGTATTGACGCACATGTTGCCTGAAGAAACTTACAACAGCCCGGCTGGTGCATTTTCTATCAACAAGATCGAAAAAAAATATCTGGATAAAGATGTCTCCCAACATGCGCTGCTGGTTTTTGGCATCGGTGACGGCGGCGGCGGGCCTGGCGCCGAGCATCTCGAAAGGTTAGCGCGGCTCAAGAATCTGTCCGGACTGGCGCCGGTGGTGCAAAACCGGGTCGAATCATTTTTTAAACTATGGGAAAAGGACGCTGATGATTTTGCAACCTGGTATGGAGAACTTTATCTTGAGCGTCACCAGGGAACTTTTACCACTCAGGCTCGCAGCAAATGGTACAATCGGAAACTGGAATTCGCCCTCCGTGAGTGGGAGTGGCTTGCCGTAATCAATATGCAATACGCAACAAAATATCCGCAGCAGGAGCTCCTCGAAATCTGGCAGGAAGTTTTGCTCTATCAATTTCATGACATTTTGCCGGGTTCTTCGATCAAGCGCGTTTATGACGAGAGCCTGGAAAGCTGTCAGAAGCTTTATCAACAGATTCGCGAGCAAGTTTCGCTGAATTATCGTTTCCTGTCAGCATTGATAGATACATCCCAATTTAATAAACCAGCGCTCGCGGCAAATTCTCTTTGCTGGGAGCGGTCGGAATGGCTTTCATTTGATAAAAAATGGTTCAGAGTTACGGTGCCACCGATGGCGTATGCAGTGGTTGAAACTGCATTAATGGAACATGAATTGCCAAAGCTAACCGCCACCAAAGCGTTGTTGGAAAATGATGTTTTCAAAATTGCATTTGGTGAAGATGGGGCGATTATGTCCATTTTTGATAAATTGGAAAACAAACAAGTCCTGCGTCCGGAAAGGGTTGGCAATCGGCTGGCGGTGTATCTGGATAACGGCGATGCCTGGGATATTCCGCTGGACTATGCGGACACTGCGCCGCGATATATGCAGCTTCAATCGGCTGAAGCCCGGATTGAGGGACCGCGCGCCATCCTCCGGCAAAAATATCGGTTGGGTCATTCAGAGCTGGTCCAGGATATTGTGCTGACTGAT
>DSAU01000406.1 GCA_011046315.1 bacterium | reverse complement strand
GCCAAGATGGATTACGTTGCCATAAGAGTCCGCCAGAATCTGAAACTCGATGTGTCGTCCCTTGAGGATCAATTTTTCCAAATACAAAGCAGCATCACCGAATGCTTTTTCAGCTTCCATTTTCGCTTGCGGAAATAATTCCCGCAGCTCGTTTTCAGTTCGACAGGGACGAATGCCTTTGCCACCACCACCGGCAGTGGCTTTGAGCAAAACCGGATAGCCCAACTCAGCCGCGATTGATACAGCGTGTTCGATATCTTTAAGATTGCCATCGCTGCCGGGAATGGTCGGCAAGCCAACATCTTTCATGGTTAATTTTGCCCGGGATTTATTTCCCATCAACCGAATTGAGTTGCTGCCGGGACCGATGAACGTCAATTTATTCTGCTCGCACATATACGAGAAAAGAGAATCCTCGGCTAAAAAACCAAACCCGGGATGCAGCGCCTGGCATTCGGTATTGATAGCAGCCTGTAAAATTGCTTCACGGCTCAAATAGCTCTGGCTGCTGGGACCCGGTCCAATGCAAATTTTAAAGTCAGCCTGTTGCAGATGGGGAGAATGTTGATCGGCTTCTGAAAAAACTGCCGCAGTTTCAATATTCAACTCTTTGCAGGCGTTGATTATTCGCCAGGCTACTTCACCACGGTTGGCGATGAGTATTCGATTAAAAAGTTTTTGATTTGATTTCATAACATTTTCTCACACGGATATTAATCAGTTTTCTTAAACAGACCAGCTTTAAATTCAGAAAAGCCATTTGGCGATGTCGTCCCAAATCTCGGGCATCTCAAGCACTTCAGCGAACTCTTTAACCCAATGTATAATATGCTCTCTGTCTAATTTGGGTTGACTTTTTATGATTTCTTGAATGTCGAGCAAGTCCTTTTCTCGGTGCGCAACGGCTTTAAAAATAATGAGGTCTTCAGGAGTAGGTAGGCGTATTTCGATCTTACCAGCCTGATGAGCAATACTGCGCTCGATTGCTTCGATTTCGAATGGTAATAGCGCTAAAGAAATATCTACATTAATACCGCTTTCATCATGACGCAACAATAACACACGATGCTGACGGGCGAAATCTTCTGCGTTTTTAATTCGTGGGAAAAGTCCTTCCTGTTTGGCGATATCTATCAAACTAGGTATTTCTTCAATGGATAGATTTAACACTGCATCAACATCAGCCGTGAGTCGAGGCTTGCCCAATAAACTAGCGGCAACTCCTCCAATAATGATCGCTTTATTGTTGAAGATTGTAAATAATTTATGCAATGCGACGATGGAAGGCATCAAGGGTGTTATATTGTCGTCCACGTTCATTTAATTAGACCTTTCAATTTGGACCAGCGTTGATATACAATCTCATCGTCATCATTATCTTCTGTTATCGGTAATCCCAATCCTCTTGCCATGTTCAAAATAGCATTCAGTTGCTGCCAGCGAAGAGTTACTGACGCTGACTTTTCCTCATTTGCCTCGATAGCAGCAACCGCCTGCCAGCGGTCACGGAATTGTTTGATTAATTTTTTATTCTGATCAAAAGCCATTATCTAATTTGCCTTGGTTAAAATTCATACAAACCAGATTTCGTCGAGAAATCTGGTTTGCGATTACGTTACACCCCCACATCCGGCACAAACTTATACCCATACATGATCGCGCCGGTTTTGCTCTCTTCATTGATACGTCGAAATTTTGAAACCAACTGATCGCCGATCTTCAACGTTTCCGGATCGCAATCGGTAACCTGTCCCATGAGCCGAACACCTTCCTCCATTTCAACAATGCCGACCGCATACGGCACCTGATCGTCAAAGCCTTCCGGAGCGACCCGCGTAATGGTAAAAGTCAATAGTTTGCCTTTTCCGGAAAGATTCATTTTCTCGAACTCTCTTGATCCGCATTCAGGACAGATCAGTCTCATTGGTAAAGCAATATATCCGCATTCAATGCACTTGCCTGCCTCCAAACGGTAACGTTTCGGGATTTCCCGCCAAAATCTTGGTACTTGCATTATTTCACCTCCACAATATGAACAACAGAACTTCCGCCAGAACCGCCCATGTTTTGGGTCAAAGCAGCTTTGGCGTTTTTAATTTGTCGTTTACCAGCCTCTCCCCGGAGTTGGGTGACGGCTTCACAAATTTGCGCCACACCGGTAGCGCCCACCGGATGACCTTTAGATTTTAGCCCGCCAGACGGATTAATGGGAAATTTTCCCTCGAGTGAAGTCAAACCATCAACTGTCGCCGGCCCGCTTTGCCCGGCTTTAACCACGCCCATTGCCTCGATCACGGCCAATTCAGCAATGGTAAAACAGTCATGGACTTCGGCAAAACTTATATCGTTGATTGTTTTCCCGGCCATTTCGAGCGCGCGTTCTGTTGCTGCTATGATCGCTGTGAGTTGAAGAATATCTTTTCGTTGGGCTAAGGAAATGGTATCCGTAGCATTACCAATCCCAGTGATGACAGTCAATGGTTGCTTCTTTAGTTTCTTTGCCTCGTCAGTCGTGGTCAACAACACCGCAGCAGCACCGTCAGTAATGGGTGAACAATCTAAAATCCGAATCGGATCTGCAACCATCACCGAATTCATTACCTGCTCACGGGTAACTTTCATGGGAAATTGCGCGTGAGGATTCAAACTGCCGTTGTGGTGATTTTTCACCGCGACCTCTGCCAACTGTTCCCTGGTGGTACCATATCTTTCCATGTGAGCGCGTGCTATCATGGCGTATAAACCCGGAAAAGTTATTCCGTGAAAACCCTCCCACTCCTGATCAGCTGCGGTTGCCAGGGCGTAAGTTGCTTCGCCGCCGCTGACATCGGTCATCTTTTCCACGCCAATAGCCAGTGCGTACTCCGACATTCCGGAAGCAACTTCCATAAAAGCCGTTCTCACCGCCAGCCCACCGGAAGCGCAAGCTGATTCGACGCGGACCGCCGGAACATTTTTTTTGCCGAGATAATCCGCCACCAAACTTGCCAGATGTTCCTGTCCAGTAAACAATCCACTGGACATTGCGCCGATGGTTATCGCATCCACCCGGTCTGTGCCCGCATCTTGCAGACAATTTAATGCCGCTTCAACGCACAAATCACGGAGCGACTTTTCCCACAGCTCACCCCATTTCATCATCCCAACGCCGATTATCGCTACTTCTCTCATTTATACCT
>DSAU01000148.1 GCA_011046315.1 bacterium | reverse complement strand
GAAGCGGAATGCCGGAATCTCAATAATAGAACTTTTAAATATTAATTTGCACATATATTCAGGAGATTCCGGCTAAAAACATGCCGGAATGACATTATTAGTTAAGAGTGCTGAACTATTACTAACAATCAAGCTAATGCTTTACTGAACTGCAAAATTGATAGTCGAAATTAGTGATTGCGAAATCGGCTTGAATTTAATGATAAAATTTTGTATATTGACATGTTAAAAATCGGTTTTTTATTTAATTGTATAAATATGGTATGACAGCGTTATGGCGTTGATCCAAAAAAATAATAAAACCTCGTCAGTTCAAGACCGCAAGGGTGTGGATGATTTAAAAAATTTTATTAATGATCATATTTACAAAAGCAGCCAATCAGCGATGCCGCTGAGGTGGAACGAGAAGACCGGAACCAAGCGAACCATTCTGTTGATCGATGATGATAAAGATATGGTCGAAATCGGTCGAAAAATCATCGTGTCTGCGGGTTATCATTTCATTTCAACATCCAACGGTAACGATGGGCTGGATTATATTTTAAAATATCGACCGGATCTCATTTTGTTGGATTATGTCATGCCAGGGATTACCGGGGCAGAGGTGTTCGAACGACTGGTTACCAGCCAGCGGTACAAACATTTGTCGCAAACTCCGGTGATCATGCTGACTGCTAAAAGCGAGTACGATATTAATCGGGCGACATTGTTTGAGATGGGGTTAGCGGCATTTTTGGTGAAGCCGTTTGGTCATCGTGAGCTCATCAATGTAATTGATAATGTATTTATCTTGCATCAGGTCAAGCAGAAGAATAAAGAGCTCGAACAGAAAATTCGCCGCAGCGAATATAAATATCAGGATCTGATTGAAAACGCCAACGACCTGATTTATACGCTCAATCTCAAAGGGGATTTCATTTTCATCAACCGGCGGCTGAGTACCTTGACCGGTTTCCCGCGCGAAGAGTGGGTCGGTCGCAGTTTTTTCGATTTGGTGGCTCCCGAAGATCGCATCGAAGCGCGCAATAACTTCAGTTTAACCCTGCGCGGCAAAGCCAGAATGTTTGAAATCAGGCTTATTTGTCAGACCGGCGCGCCGCTTTATCTTTCAATGAATATTAATCCGATTTACGAAAAAGGTGAAGTCGTGGGCGCCATCGGGATCAGTCGCGATATCACTCAACGCAAAAAGTTGGAACAGGAAATCACCGAGCTGAAAAATTTTAATGAGAGCATTATTCAAAGCATGGGATCGGGCTTGATCACCCTAAATTTAAACAATAAAATCACATCGTTCAATATCAGCGCCGAGGAAATTTTAGGATATAAACAAAATGATGTGGTGGGAAAACATATCTATGATATTTTTCCTAAACAAGAATGTGAGCGGCTCATTTCCATCAATACTACAAATTACAAGTATCCATTGAACCGTGAGATGGAGTTAACGCGAAAGGATGACTCCAAAGTTTTTATCGGCTACAGCGTTTCCTCGAGAATTGATAATCATAATTTAAAAGTCGGCACCATCATTTCGTTTCGAGATATTTCGCAAATTAAGCAGATGCAAATGGAAGTGGTGCGCATGGACCGGCTGGCTTCCATGGGCGTTCTGGCTTCGGGCATCGCCCATGAAGTTCGCAATCCGCTGGCGGGGATTAAAACCATGGCGCAAACTCTGGAAGAGGAGTTGGAGCCGGCAGATGATCGCAGAGAATACTTGACGCGCATTATCAGCCAGGTGAACCGACTGGATGAGTTGCTCAAGTCATTGTTCTCGTTTGCCAAGCCTCAACAACCCAAGCGGAAATATCAACGGTTGGAAGATATCATCCGTGAGGTGGAAGTGCTGTTCGATGATCGGCTGACAAAGAAAAATATTCAATATCTCAAAAACATTCAAAAAAATCTACCACAAATTTTTGTTGATTTTCATCAAATTCAACAAGTGTTTATCAACTTGTTTTTGAATTCATTGGAAGCTATGCCAAAGGGCGGAGTCCTTGAATTGCTGGCAAAACCAGTCCAAACCATTATCTATCCGCGCGACCGTCGCAAAAAGGCGTTTGTGAGTGAAAATCGTGAATCACTGTACGTTGAGGTTTCAGTACACGACAGCGGAGTCGGTATTAACCCTGAAGACAAAAAAGTTATTTTTGATCCATTTTTCACCACCAAACCCCAGGGGACCGGCCTTGGTCTGTCCATTGTTTACCGCATAATAGAAGAACATCATGGCGAAATTGTATTCGACAGTGAAACCGGCAAAGGAACAACCTTTACCTTGTTATTACCCACGGAGGATTAATAATTCATGAAAGAACGTATTTTAATCGTTGATGATGAAGAAGATTTAACGCTGGGATATTCAAAATGTCTTTCAAAAGTTGGTTACGAGGTGGTAACTGCTCACTCGGGGGAGAAAGCGCTTGAATATTTGCGAGAGGAAATATTTGATCTGGTGTTTTTAGATATCAGACTGCCTAAAATGGATGGCATGGAAGTGCTGAAATACGCCTTCGAGATTGACCCTGATTTAATTGTGGTGATGATGACAGCGCACGGTAGTGTTGAAACTGCGGTCCAGGCAATGCGCATCGGAGCGCATGATTATTTGATGAAAGGATTTGATCACGAAGAATTGCGGGTGGTGGCGAAAAAGGCATTGGAATTCAGTAAGATGAAGCGCGAAATTAATCATTTGAAAATGCAGGATAAGAGGCGCTATCCGGACACCGCTATTTTCGGAAACAGCCCCCAAATGAAAACGGTCAAGGATTTAATCAAAGTTGTGGCAAGAACGCCCAAGACATCGGTGTTAATTCAAGGAGAGAGTGGTACCGGAAAGGAACTGGTTGCCTGGGCGGTTCATAACTGGAGCGCTCGTCGTGATAAACCGATGATCCCCATCAATTGCAGCGCCATTCCCGAGGCGCTGATGGAAAGCGAGCTGTTTGGTTTTGAGAAAGGCGCTTTTACCGATGCTAAAAATATGAAAAAAGGCATGTTCGAAATGGCGCATGGCGGAACGATTTTTCTTGATGAAATTTCCAGTATGCACCCAAACTTGCAGCCAAAGCTGTTGCGCGCCATCGAAACTCAGACCTTTCGCCGTATCGCCGGCGCTTCAGATATTAAAGTCGATGTTCGAATCATTGCAGCCACCAATCGCGATTTGCTGCAGTG
>DSAU01000147.1 GCA_011046315.1 bacterium | reverse complement strand
TTTTGAACACATCGTCGCAGTCGGCGGAGATGGTACGTTTAACGAAACCATCCAGAGTCTGGTGGGCAATCCCAAAGTGACCTTCGGCGCGATCGCAGCCGGCACCGGCAATGATTTTATTACAATTTTAGGATTTGCTGAGAGATTTAGCGACCGTGATTGGGACATTTTTTTTGAAAAAAACACCATTCAGATGGACGCGGGTAAATGCAACGACCGCTTCTTCATCAATGGTATGGGGCTTGGATTTGACGCACAGGTTGCAGCAGAAAACTACCATTCCGAAAACAGTCGAGCTGTAAAAAAAGGCAGCAAATCCAAATACTGGAAACACATCCTGAAGACACTGGTTTTTTACCGAGAAAAAGACATGAAAATTAACCTGTCGGGAGAAATCAAATCACAGAAATCATTTCTCAACACCATTGCCAATGGCAGAAGGTTAGCCGGTGGCTTCTATTTGACACCCGACGCCATCGCTAATGACAATCAATTAACCATTTGTCTAATCGACCAGCTATCGTTCCTTGGCAGAATCACAACCCTGCTTAAAGTTATAAAACAAAAACACACCACCGAACAAAAAGTGAATTATTTTACCACCGACAAAATTTCATTCGAGTTTGAAAATGAAGTTCCGGCGCACCTGGACGGAGAGCTTTATTTTAATTCACGATTTGATGTATCAATCGTTCCTGCCGGGTTGAAGATCATTTTTAACCCTTTTGGCAATCACTTTTTTAAAATATAGGACTAACCACAATCAATCGACATGATGAATAGATTAAGCCACCACTCAACTCGAAAAATTTCTCCCGGATCGAATACGCCTCAAGGAGCGACATTAAACGATGATGGCGTTAATTTTTCGATTCACTCACACTATGCCGAACGGGTGTTTCTGTTGTTATTTAATAAACCTGAGTCAACGCCTTCAGATGTTATCGAAATGACAAACAAAACCGGCAACCTCTGGCATGTTTTTGTTCACGGACTCAAAGCAGGACAACTTTATGGATATAAAATTGATGGAAAATACGACCCGGTTAATGGCTACCGTTTCAATCCGTCAAAATGTTTGATCGACCCCTATGCTCGAGCTGTTACTGGAAAATTTGATCCACTGCGGGATTCAGTTTACGGTTACGATAGACACGCCAAAAATAAAGATCTGAGTCTCGATTCAAATGACAACGTCATCGAAGCGCCAAAATGTATCGTAATTGACAACTCTTTTGACTGGCAGGGAGACCGACCGCCAAACATCCCGCTCAGCGAACTGATAATTTATGAACTTCACCTGAAAGGTTTTACCGCTCACCCTTCATCGCAGGTTACCAATAAAGGTACATATTTGGGATTGATCGAAAAGATTCCCTATTTGAAAGAATTGGGGATTAACGCTGTTGAGTTGCTGCCGGTTCACGAACATTATAACAATGAATTTTTAGTCAACAAGGGATTGACCAATTACTGGGGCTATGATACGATCGGTTTTTTTGCACCCGAATCCTCTTACAGTGCTAATGGCGAATCCGGTAAGCAGGTTGAAGAATTTAAAACACTGGTCCGAGAATTGCACAAAGCTCAAATCGAGGTGATTTTGGATGTGGTTTATAATCACACCGGCGAAGGTAACGAACTGGGACCAACTATTTGTTTCCGCGGGATTGACAATCAGACCTATTATGCATTGCACGGAACCGCAGACCAGCCATACCGCTATTACCGCGACAACGCTGGTACTGGAAATATTATCAACATCGAAAATCCTCAGGTATTGAATCTGGTAATCGATTCATTGCGTTACTGGGTAGAAGTGATGCATGTCGATGGATTTCGATTTGACCTTGCCACAATATTGGGATACAAAAATGGCAAATTTAGTTCTAACAATATATTTTTTAAAAAGGTTGCCCGCGATCCGGTTTTAAAAAAGGTTAAGTTTATTGCCGAGCCCTGGGATGTCACTACTTACCAGCTAGGTCATTTTCCCCGACCCTGGGCTGAATGGAACGGTAAATTCCGCGACAGCGCGCGCCGATTCCTTAAAGGCGATCCGGGGCAGATTAAAGATCTGGCGTGGCGGCTGGCTGGATCTCAGGATTTGTTCGATGACCGAAGGACGCCGATGCACAGTATCAACTTCATCACCTGCCACGACGGATTTACGTTAAACGATCTTTATTCATACAACGACAAACACAACCAGGCTAACCATGAAAAGAACGGCGACGGTAGTAATGAAAATTTTTCCTGGAACTGCGGCGCGGAAGGGGATACTGACGATGAAGCTATTTTGAAACTGCGAAAACAAATGGCGAAAAACGGGATTGCCTGTCTGTTACTCTCGCTGGGGACGCCGTTAATTCTGGGTGGTGATGAGTTTTTGCGCACCCAGCAGGGAAACAATAACGCCTACTGCCAGGACAACGAAATCAGTTGGTTCGATTGGCAACGGTTGCAGCGCCATCAAGACATTTTTCAGTTCATGAAGCAAGCGATCTCCTTGCGCAAACAATACACTATTTTTCAAAAAGATACTTTCTTTTCCGGGAAAGATCACGACGGCAATTCTATTCCCGATGTGGCGTGGTTTGGACCCGATTTGGAAAAGCCGGATTGGGATGACCCTCAACAAAAAATACTATGCTATCTGCTCGATGGCGGGGAAACTGTGTCCGATCGGGGTAATTATTTTCTGTTTTTTATAATGAATGCTGAGCCATCTCAGCAGCTAGTTAAACTCCCGGATCATAAAAAAATGTGGCGTCGGCTGGTCGACACCAGCCTTGAGCCGGGACTTGACATTGACCCAAATGGTGCAGAAAACCGTCTCGATAATCAGCAGACATACGATGTGCAGCCACACAGCGTGGTTGTTTTGCTGGGACATGAGAAATCAGTTGATTCTTCATACTACAGTGGCTGAAATGGAAAATAATATCCTATTAATCGATCTGTTGGTAACGTTTTGGTCTTATGCACCAACACTCAATCTTAACTATTGACAACCGGTTACCCGAACCGAATCTAAATCATTTCAATTCAGGAAAAGACGATGTCTAAAAAATCTGTTGCTAAAACCTGGGAAACTGTAAGGATTGAATCCGGGAAATTGATTAAATGGAGATTGGGTCCGCTTTTTATCTGGTGTAAAAAAATCAACGAAGAGCTGCGCGTTGC
>DSAU01000336.1 GCA_011046315.1 bacterium | reverse complement strand
TCAGGGTATTTTTCGATAAATTTTTCATAGTAAATACGAGCGCTGTCTAAATCGCCGATATTATTGGCAAAATGATAACCGATCATAAAAAGCGACTGCGCAGCCAATTTACTGGCAGGATATGTACTGACGAGTCTTTCGTGGATTTGAACAGATTTCGTGAAATCAGCTAAATTATTTGAGTATATTTGACCGATTCGAAATAGAACCGAATCCGTCTTTTCAGATTGTGGATAATTAGTTACCAGAGCTTCAAAGCTTTTAATCGCTTTGTCAAAATTGTCCTCTCTTTCATATCGCTCTGCTTCAGCGTAAAGCTGCTCTTTTGTTTGCTTTTGTCCACAACCGATAACCATTATCAGAATCAATACCATAACAATGAGGACAGTACCAACTCGATTCATAAATTTGCCTCCCATAATTGAAGATGTCAGCTTGATATGTTGTGAGTTTATTATTTCCGTTAGAAAAAGAAGTTGCCCTAATTTTAAAATTTAAAATGGTATAAGTGAATCCTCAAATATTACAGTTTCAACTGATACACGTCAAAAAAAGTTCCGACCAGTTTTGACTTTAGTTTACTTTTTTCGATTTTAAAGGACAACAATCTTAAAGCAAATGTTTGTCTCAATATCACATGTTCTATTTTATTGTTTTTGAAAAGGGTTGATTTTTTCAAATTTAATGTTTACCTTTTCATCAAAATTTACGCTCTCTCAAATTCATTAATAAAACAGAGGTTACGAAATCGATGCAGCGAAACAATATTTTGATCAGCACAATTGCTCTATTATTGACCTTCTCATTTCTCTTCTGTGCTCAACCGAATCCGGAAGTCGCTGAACCAAACGGCTATCTTTTCATCATTGGCGGCGGTAAAAGGCCGAATTCGATGATGAAACGCTTCATTGAACTGGCAGACGGATTCAATCGGGGAAAAATTATCATCCTTCCTATGGCAAGCGCGGCACCAGCGGAAACCGGTCAATATCAGGAAGTGCAATTGTGTGAGCTTGGCGCGAAGGCTATACCTTCAATATCATCACAAAAAAAATAAAGATACCCAGCCATGAATAAAACTAAAAAATACCAGCTTCCGCATACACTGGTTATTATTTTTTCGATTGTGGTTATTATTGCCCTGCTGACTCATTTTATTCCCGGCGGCAGCTACGACCGGATTGAAAAGGACGGTCGAACAATTGTCATTGGTGATTCGTTTCACTATGTGAAAAGTCAACCACAGGGATTGGGAGCGCTGCTGATGGCGCCATTTCGCGGGTTTGTAGAGGCAGCGCAAATCATAGCCTTTGTGATCATCGTGGGCGGCGCGTTTTCGGTCATTCAAAGCACCGGCGCCATTGATGGAGCGATCCGCTCGATTTCGGCAGCACATTCCCAATCGCGCCTGTTGCAAAGCCTGATGATCCCGCTGCTGATGACGATTTTTGCCCTTGCCGGCGCTATTTTCGGGATGAGCGAAGAGGTTATTCCGTTTATTCTGGTTTTTATTCCGTTGGCTCTGTCGCTGGGATACGACTCGATTGTGGGAACCGCCATCCCGTTTCTGGGAGCGGGCGCCGGTTTTGCCGGCGCGTTTATTAATCCGTTCACCATCGGAATCGCCCAGGGAATCGCTGAGCTGCCGCCGGTTTCAGGGATATTTTACCGCATATTCTGCTGGGTCATTATCACCGGGTTGGCAATTGTGTTTGTCTCGCGCTATGCTGCAAAAATTCGTTCGCAGCCCGAGCTCAGCCCAACCTTTGAAATGGATCAACAAAAACGAAAGCAGCAACCGGCGTTGGTTGCTAATGATCCCAAAATCACCACAGGACATCTCCTGGTTCTGATAAGTTTTGGCATGGCGCTGATACTGCTGGTGGTGGGTGTTTTGAAATTCGGCTGGTACATTCCTGAAATTGCAGCGCTGTTCTTCGGGGCATCGATTATCGCCGGCGCCGCAGCCAGACTCAAACCTTCAAAAATGGCGGAGAGTTTTGTGAACGGCACCAAAGATATGATGAACGCGCTTCTCATCATTGCGTTTGCGCGGGGAATTCTGGTGATCGCTTCTGACGGACAGATTATTGACACCATCCTCAATGCGCTCTCTTCGCAAATCACCCGCTTTCATCCGATCTTTGCGGGACAGGCAATGTTTCTGGTGCAAACATTCATCAACTTTTTTATTCCCTCGGGATCGGGGCAGGCAGCGCTAACCATGCCGATCATGGCGCCGCTGAGCGATCTCATCGGGGTCACCCGGCAGACCGCAGTGCTCGCCTTCCAGTTCGGTGATGGCTTCAGTAACATGATCATCCCCACCTCGGGCGTAACCATGGCGGTATTGGGAATGGGAAAAATTCCCTGGGAAAAATGGGCGAAATGGCTGCTGCCGCTGATGCTGCTATTTGTTTTAATCGGTCTGATATTGCTGATACCACCGGTGATATTTCATTGGGGTCCTTTTTAAAAAAATATCCCAGCAGCAAGTCTCGATCTGTCAGTAGCAGAGCAACCTGCTTAAATTTATTGGCTATACTGTCACAAAATTTGCAGCTGCGAAAAACATCAAACATCAAAACCTCCAATGACACAGATAATACAATATTTAAATCCCAAATAAGTATTGTAATAAATGATTAGCTTGTTAACCAAATTGAAGGGAAAAAGTTATGATAAACAACAACAGATGGTTAGTCGCTAAGCAATACGAAAAAGAATGGTGGAAGACCAGAAAAAATCAGATAGATTTTGGCTTTTATAGAAGTTATGCTGAGGAATTAGTAGAAAGTATTCAAGGAGTAACTGACATTGCAGCAAACACATCAATACTCGAAATAGGCAGTGGCGCCGGCGGAATAGTCACCTTTTTGAATTCAGATAAAAGCTATGCGTTTGACCCTCTGGAAGAATTTTATGCTTCGGTGCCGAATTTTCAAAAGCAAAGGAATCAGAAAGTAAAATATCAAACGGCAAAAGCTGAACATATACCTTTTGAGAAAAAACGATTTGATTTTATTATTTGTGATAATGTATTGGATCATTGTGATGACATCGACAAAGTCTTTTTGGAGATGCGAAGAGTACTGCGCGATCATGGTACACTTTGGTTACGCCTAAACATTTACACATTTTGGGGGAGATTGATAAGATTGTTGATCGAAAAATAAAAATTGATCCAGGGCATCCACATACATT
>DSAU01000215.1 GCA_011046315.1 bacterium | reverse complement strand
GCAAAATTCGGACAACCGGAGGTAAATCTCGGTCTCACTCCGGGCTACGCCGGCACCCAGCGGCTGCCACGGCAGGTTGGTATAGCGAATGCGTTTTATTTGTTGCTAACCGGCGATATGATCAGTGCTGATGAGGCATTGCGTATGGGGTTGGTGCAAAAAGTAATTGAACCGGAAAACCTGATGGAAGAAACGTTGAAAATCGCCCGTACCATTGCCTCGAGAGGTCCGAACGCGGTGGCCCAGGTGAAACGAATTGCCCGTGAAGGATTGCGGACGGATTTTAGTGCTGGTTGTAATATCGAAGTGGAAGCGTTCGGCTCGTTGTTCGGTAACGAGGGTACCGAGGGGATGCGTGCGTTTCTGGAAAAACGAAAACCTCAATGGTAATCCAACAGGTTTGCTACTGAAATTACCATGCATTGGCTGATGAGCACGAAAAATTTATCCGAGTAAATAATTAAAGGAGCTCTTTTATGAACTATGTTGATAGATTATCCAATGTTACAGTTCTGGGCGCGGGCGGGAAAATGGGCAGCGGGATTTTGCTGTTGACGGCGATGGAGATGGCGGATTTAAGTCTTAAGCCGGAAAATAAACATAAGCAGTTCGTCCTTAATGCAATCGATGTATCGGATAAAGCGCTGAGTAGCCTGATGGATTTTTTGAAAACTCAAACTCAAAAAGCCGCGGAAAAGAAAACCGTGCTGTTGCGTCAAATTTATCACGACCGGGCTGATTTAATTGAAAATTTTGATATTATCGAACAATATGTGTTTGATGTTCTCAAATTGGTTCGCTGCAGCAATCGATTGGAATCAAGTTATGAATCAACGCTCATTTTTGAGGCGATCCTGGAAGATCCGCAACTCAAAGTCAAAATCCTCTCACAAATCGACCGTAATAATCCAAACAATCCCTACTTCATGACCAACACATCTTCGATTCCAATACACGAACTTGACGAAAAAGCCGGCTTGTCCGGCAGAATAATCGGTTTTCATTTTTACAATCCCCCGGCGGTGCAAAAATTGGTGGAGTTAATTCCTGCAAAATCAACTCAAAAAGAATTGGTGGATTTCGCCCTGACTTATGCCAAAAATTTGAGAAAGACCATCGTACCAGCGCGTGACGTGGCTGGCTTCATCGGTAATGGACATTTTATGCGCGATGCGCTGCATGCAATCGCTGAAGTTGAGCGGCTGTCCGAACAGATGCCCTTTGTTGAAGCAGTTTACATGATCAACAAGGTCAGTCAAGACTTCCTGATCCGGCCGATGGGTATTTTTCAGTTGATCGATTATGTCGGGCTGGATGTATGCCGCTATATTATGAGTGTGATGAATGCGCGGCTTAAAAATGAAGATATCCGCAGCCCGTTGCTGGATCGACTGATAGAAAAAGGAATTAGAGGCGGTCAACACGGCGATGGCTCTCAAAAAGACGGCATTTTAAAATATGAAAGGGGCAAACCCACAGCGGTGTTCGATCCGGAAAAAGAGAGCTATGAGAATTTTTCGAGTTTTCAAGCGAAATGCGATGAAAAACTTGGTCTATTGCCCGAGGCAGCGCAGCCATGGAAAGTTGTCATTGCCAGCCCAGATCGACAAACAATTTTGGCTGCGCATTTTGATGAGCTAAAATCCATAAAAACAATGGGCGCAGAACTGGCAATGCGCTACGGCAGGCGGTCAATGGAAATTGCTCAAAATCTGGTGAAGGATCAAGTTGCAGAGAACGAAAACGATGTAAACACGGTTTTGCTCTCTGGTTTTTATCATGCTTATGGTCCGATAAACGAATATTTTAATTAAAGAGGTGTCGCTATGATAAAATTTCGTCGCAAACTATTTATGACTGGAGGATACAATACCATCTCATTAGGAACCGGACGCCGCGAGTTTCATCCGAAAAAACCGCGGCCTGAAATTGATCACTATATTAAAGAAGCCGGGGCTGCAACGTTAAAACAAATTGGCGGAGCCGCCAATGTTGACGAGTGTGTGATTGGCAATTTTATGGCGGCGCGCTTTAATAAACAAGGAAATCTTGCCGGTTTTTTCCCAATGATCGACGACGGGTTGAAATGGAAGCCCGCGGTGCGGGTCGAGGGCGCCTGCGCTTCTGGTGGGTTGGCGCTGGTTACGGCAATAAAGACGGTGCTGGCTGAAACCGCTGAGTCGGTTTTAACGATCGGTGTGGAAGTGCAAAATTCTGTGAAAGCGATCTACGGCGCAGATATTCTCGCCCTTGCCGGATGGTTCAATGAACGCAAGAATGGTCACGCCTACTTTTTCCCGGGTAAATTTGCTGACCGCGCCGGCGCCTATTTCGAAAAATACGGCAGGGACAATACGCGAAAAGGTTTCGCCCGCTGGTATCGAAACGCCATTGAAAACGCCAGGTTGTGCCCCACAGCCCAGGAGTATCATAACACTGTCCAGGACCTGGAAGCGCTCGCCATGACCGAACCCAATCCAAAAGTGTTTGTCGATCACCTGAATGTCTTTGATTGCTCCAAAGTATCGGATGGCGCTTCTGCGATCGCCATTGTTTCAGAGCAAGGACTGGAGAAAATTGGAATCCCCAAAAATGAGGTGGTTGAGATTGTGGGGCTTGGTCAGGCAGAATATGACATCGGTTCACCACCCGCTGATTTGACGCGACTGGAGACCACTGAAACCGCGGTCAAAAAAGCGTTGGCATCCGCTGAAATTTCTATTGATCAATTGGGGATGGTGGAATGTCATGATTGTTTTACAATCGCTGGAATTTTGGCAACCGAAGCGATTGGATTCGCCGAAAAGGGGAAAGGTCCCGACTTTGTTCTGGCAGGCCATACGGCGCGGAGCGGTAAAATTCCGTTCAACACGACCGGCGGATTAATCGGCTGGGGACATCCCACCGGCGCGACCGGCGTTCATCAGGCGGTTACGATATGGGAACAGTTAACCGGTAAGGCTGGCGATGCCCAGATCGAAATTAAAAAGGATCGACCCTACGGATTGTCGATCAATATGGGCGGGGATGACAAAACCGTGGTGGCGATTGTTTACCGAAACACACAAGGCAATTGAATATAAAACCGTAATAGTTCACCTGTCATTCCGGCTGGAGCGAAGCGGAATGCCGGAATCTCAATAATAGAACTTTTAAATATTAATTTGCACATATATTCAGGAGATTCCGGCTAAAAACATGCCGGAATG
>DSAU01000218.1 GCA_011046315.1 bacterium | reverse complement strand
GTCATTCCGGCTGGAGCGAAGCGGAATGCCGGAATCTCAATAATAGAACTTTTAAATATTAATTTGCACATATATTCAGGAGATTCCGGCTAAAAACATGCCGGAATGACATTATTAGTTAAGGGTGCTGAACTATTACGAAAATATCAGCTTTAAATAAAGGGCTTTTTCGATTGTAGAGGCTGTTAATAATTATCTAATTGAATAGCCACGATCTTCAGGTCGTGGTTGCAAAAGATTCGCCTGAAATTTCAGGGGTTTTAACCCCGGACGTTTCAATAATGGGGGGTTAAAACCCCATAAAAAAAACCAGCGTGGCATCGAACCACCAGCTAAAGCTCATGGCAATTCATACCCTGATGATTTTTTGTAAAGCATGGACATGGTAAAAAAATCAATAATCTTTAAATTATATCATCACATTGCTATATTTTCATCGATGTTGCTTGGCGTTATTTTTATTTTTTCTTGCGTCGAACGAGATCGGCTTAATCCGTTGGATCCGAAAAATCCGGAAACCGGGGGCAGACCTCAACGATTAAATATTTATTCGGAATATAATCGGGTTTACTTAAGCTGGCGATCGGTGGATAATCAGGACAAAATCTGGTTCCGCATCTATCGTAAACAGAACGCTGAAACCGAATTTGACATGCTGGATCAGATCAGCGGGGATTCGAACCAATATGTGGATACAACCGTCCAATACGATATTCGATACGTTTATCGTCTGACGTTTGTCGGCGATGATTTTGAATCCGCTCCCAGTGATACGGTTTCAATCACTCCCGGACCGACTTTTATCTGGGCGGGTGATTTTTATGAGCGAACGCTGGTAAAACTGACTCACGATTGTTCCCATCAAATCAAACGCTTCCCGATAGCGGCTTATCCCTGGTCGATTTATTTAGCTGATAACAAAAATGATTTTTGGATTACCGATGCTTTGCTGAATCGCCTGCTGGTTTACGATTTGCGAACATCGGAACTTCGATTTATTACAGCATTCGATAAAGGGAGACCCATTGAATTAAAGATCGATCAGCAGCGGGATCGAATCTGGGTGCTGGATAACAAAAATAACTCGGTCCATACTTTTAACCAGCGGGGGAGCTTGCTGAATTCCTTGCATGGATTTTCAAAGGCTGAAGATCTGGATGTGGATCGAAATGACGGTGTCTGCTGGGTCACAGATTCCCAAAGGAGGAAGTTGTTTCGCATCGATTTTCATTTCAGGATGGATTCGTTAGCTTTGGATTTATACTCTCCGACCAAAATCGCGATCAATCAGCGCACCCGGCAAATTTGGCTCATTGATAGCAACCGGTTGCTCAAAATTAGTGATCAGGGCGAGATAATTTTATCGATAAACAGCGGATTGAACGCACCTTTAGAACTGGCGGTTGATGAAAGCAACGGCAATTGTTGGGTGATCGATTGGTCGCAGAGCGATTCTCGGTCGGGCGTGATTGGCTTTTCCGACGCAGGCATCCCCTTTGTTAACATCAGCAATTTTAAATTTTTAAACAATATTATAGTTAATCCGTATGATAACGGGTGTATCATTACAGATTCCGGCAGTGGTGAAATTATTCGAATTGATGCCAGCGGCAGAATTGTCGGCAAACTAACAAATTTTAACTATCCGTTCGGTATTGTTGTTGATTATTGAAGGTGATCGAAATGTTAAAAAAACGGCTGTCAAAAGCTGATTACATCTTAGTGCTGATTTCACTGGTTATGTTGTTAATTTTTATCGAGCTTTATCCACAGGTTTTTCCGGATGCAGGATTGCGGCTAAAAATTAACCAGGAACAAATAACCGGCCGGGCTGAAAAATTGTTACACGACCTGGGTTACGATACTGACAAATTTTATTTCGCACCAGAATTATTACGAGATACCAATCTGTCGCAGCATCTTCAACAAAGATACGGATTAGGAAAAACCAATAACATCGTTCGCGACAATCAACTACCGGTTTTTTATTGGAGAGTTAAATTAAAGGATATTGAATCAGACGATCGCAAACTAAAAATATCGTTTGGTTCTGAGGATGAGGCCAAATCTTATATCGATAAAATGCTGTCTGACACCATCACGGTAAACTTATCAACCGGAGGCGACGTGATCGGATTGAATGTCAGGCTCGGTGAAGATTCGGCCATTGATACATTGTCTTATGATCATAGTTTGCAACTGGCGACAGATTTTTTTCATAAACACATTACTGATACATCCGCATTTCGGTTTAGTCCGAAAAATGATAACCATAATACTGTCAAATCAATTTATGGTTTTCGATGGGAAAGAGCGGATTCGATTTACGGAAATGAGCAGAGCGTTAACATCGAAGTCAGCGGAGATAAAATCACCAAATTCAAAATTAATTTCGAACCCGAAAAGAAACCAAAAAAATCAAAAAATTTGGAAAGTATTCCCACAGTTATTCTAATGGTCTGCGTTATAATTTTTATGTTGATTTTGCTTATCCAAAAATTAAGAAAAGATCGAATCGAGCTGAAAAGCAATATTGCCATTAGTGTTGCGGTGGCTCTTTCCTGGGTAATATTGATGATTATTAATATTACCAGGGATTCTGGGGATTCAAATTTTCTGTTGGTCTTAATTTTGCCGATAGTAATTACCACGCCGTTCATTTTATTCTCGTTTATCGTCTCCAATAGCCTCGGCGAATCAGAGGCGCGCGAAATATGGCCCGATAAATTGGTCACGATGGATGCATTAAGATCCGGAATCGTCCTGTTTCCGAAACTGTCAATTTCGCTGATTCGTGGATTCTCACTGGCTTTTATAGTGGCAGGAACTGTGGCTGTTCTGTTAAAGGCGGCGGATTTGAATTTCAATTTTTTCATCGTAACCGAAAATGATCGACTATATGCAAAGCTGTCGTATGTTCCACTGTTGTTTGTCGCCGCCAGTGGCATTTTAAACGTGTGTTTTGGTGAATATGTTTTTCGGCTCTTCTTTCTGTCTTATTTTCGAAAAAAAATTGGCAGCACTCAGATCATTATTCTATTAGCTGTCCTGCTATGGATATTTGTATTCGGCAGCTATTTGAATTTAAAATTATCTTCTTACGGCCTTACGCTGGCGATTAATTTTGTGCTGGGTTTACTGATTGTGTTCTTCTTCCTTAAAGGGGATTTTCTGACGGTCCTTTGGGGTGGTTTCGCCTATTATTTGTTG
>DSAU01000047.1 GCA_011046315.1 bacterium | reverse complement strand
GGATGGTATTGAGCGGATAGTTCTTGGTTTAGAAGAATAAGAAATATTTCTCTGTTTTTCTCTGCGTTGCTTTTGCGGTTTCGCGTCTTTGCGTGAGAATTATTTATCCCTGTGATCGCTTACCATTAATTATTTGGGAACCATTCATTATGAAAAACAAATTTTTCATCGCGGTTTTCTTGCTTTGTTTGTTGTCGCAACTACCGACTTTTGCTGATCAAAAACAAAGCACTCCGATTGGCCCCGGAGTAACGCATCATCACGAATTTCGCGCTTCCGGGCCCTGGCATTTGAATGTCATCGAAATTGATTTAACGAATCAATGGATTCAATTACAAACGGTGAAAGCTCGCGACCTTATTGTGGGCCTCGAAAAAACATCGGCAATGGCCGCGCGAAATGACCACGAATCGCATCGAGTGGTTGGCGCAATCAACGCCGATTTTTTCAGCTCGGACGGAACACCGGTGGGCGCGCAGGTCAGTAATGGTGTTTTGCTCAAGGGTCCTATCGCCCGATCGGTGTTTGGAGTTTCCGATCTGAAACTACCGCTGATCGACATAGTTTACCTGAGCGGCGCCATTAGTATTAATGATAGCATTTCAAAAGCGATTAATGGCGTTAACCGAACACGTGGTACAAATGAGTTGATTATCTACAACAAATTCACCGGGACATCTACCGGAACCAACTATTGGGGAACCGAAATTATTGGGGAATATATCACCGAACAACTTGCGGTCAACGATACTTTCCGCATCCGCGTGACCGCCAAAGACAGCATTCAAACCAGTGGTCACGGCAACAACATAATTCCCGACAATGGGATTGTTATTTCCGGACATGGCAACTCAGGTGATTTCCTCAATCAAAACCTTTTCGTAGGCGACACCATCGCCGTACTGGTACAACTTCCGCCTGTACAACAACGATTGCTCGAACTCGTCGGCGGAACACCCCGCATTATCCGCGATGGACAGGTTTCCGTGGAATACACTCAGGAAGGTGTCGGCAGAGCCTTTGCTTACGATCGCCACCCACGCACCGCAGTCGGCTTTTCAGCCGATTCGACGCGGGTCTATTTTTTTACAGTTGACGGTCGTCAACCCGGCTACAGCGTGGGCATGTCGCTGTTTGAACTGGCGAATTATATGCTGGAATGGGACGTTTCTCATGCTGTAAATCTGGACGGAGGCGGCTCGACCACGATGGTGGTTCGCGGAAATATCGTTAATAGCCCCTCAGACGCCGCTGGCGAGCGATCGGTCTCGAATGCGCTGTTGTGCATCAGCGCTGCGCCCACCAGCGAGTTATCGATATTGAGGCTTTCGCCGGATGAAGTTTTTGTGTTATCCCAAAATGATATTCAGTTTACGGTTTCAGGTTTTGATCAATATTACAACCCGGTCAGCGTGAACACCTCGTCGCTGATCTGGGATTGTGATCCCCGCATTGGGACAATTAGCAACAGCGGACTTTTTACCGCCGGCGCTGAAGAGGATAGCGGCTATGTTTACTGCGCCCAGGGAGAGGCTCGGGATTCCGCGCTGGTTCATGTGACGCGTGTGGCTTCGATCCAGCTTTTCCCCAATCCATTGATCCTCAAAGTCGGCGACTATCTGAGCCTGGACTTTCTCGTCCAGGATTCATTCGGTAATCCGGTACAAATGGAAAAAAACGCACTCAGCTGGACAGTGGACGGCGACTTCGGCACCATCTCTCGCTACGGTTTTTTCCGCGCTGTAAAACCGGGACAGGGACATATCATTGCAAGCTACGATGCGGTTGCCGGCAGCAGCGCAGTCTTTGTCGGCGTTGCTACGGATTGGATCATTGACGATTTCACATCAACTTCAGCCTGGAATTTATCCGGGCTCCGGGTAGACCTTTCAGCGAGTCGATTTTCCGCCAGCAGCGACCGGTTTATCTCAGCGCCGACATCCGGAAAACTTGAGTATCAATTAACCACCGGCGGCACCAGCGCTCTCTATCTTGATTGCTCACATCAAATTTCTGGCACCCCTGAAGCCATCGGGATATTTGTTTACGGAGACGGCAAAGGGCACTGGTTGCGGGGTGAGTTCGAGGATGCTGATAATGAAAAATTTCTGGTCAATTTTACCGATGCTGATTCCGGTATATACTGGTCTGATGCGTGGAGGTATCTTCGGATCAAATTCGATGATGCACTTCCTCATTGGGGAAACCCTGCTGCCGAGCTAAACTTTCCCATTACCTGGAAAAGAATCTATTTAGCCGAAACCGATGAGTCAAAAAAAGACGCCGGAGTCATCTATCTGGATGATTTTACGGCGCACTTTATCGAAACCAACGTCCCAGCGGACAGAGATCAACAGGTTCCTGACAGCTATCGGTTGGAGCAAAATTTCCCCAATCCGTTTAATGCAGTAACCGAAATCGCTTTTTCTCTTCCGCAAAGCAGAAAAATAAAATTGGATGTTTTCAATACTGTCGGAAAACTGGTGCACACACTGGTCGATGCAGAGCTGCCTGCGGGCAGACATGCAGCTCAATTTGATGGAAACGAACTTGCCAGCGGTATTTATATATACCGAATCAACGCCGGTGAATTTATGTTTTCCAAAAAGATGTTGTTGATCAAATAAAACGGCACCTTCGTCATACTGTCTGAATTTTAACAGAATATGTAATCTACTCAGCCAATGTATGAACATCGTGAAAAGCGCTGATAGCCATATAGCCAATTCAATAATAGTCAGGATAATTATAGGCAAAATAATTGTCCCAACTATCGAGAATTTAAGTTTCTATTTTTCAAAATTATTTAAACAATAAAACACACAACTGGAGGTCTCATGTCAAATTTCGCTCAACGCAGTAACAAATTTTCGCTATTTGTGGTTATTTTAATTCTCACCCTGCCGCCAATCTTTTCCAACGCAATCGGCGCGGAAAAACGACCTTTAGCGCACAGCGATTATGATTCATGGAAAGGACTCGATAAAACCAGCCTCTCTGCAGATGGCAATTGGATATGTTACCTGGAGGTTCCCCAGGATGGAGATGTGGTATTGTGGGCAAAAAACATCGATTCCGAAATATCCTACCAATATGTGGTTGGATATTCCGGCGAAGGCGTCAATGCTCAAAAATCCGCGGACCCAAACTTCAGTTATGACGCATCACATATCATTTTCCTGATCTCTCAATCAAAAGCCGAAGTTGATTCTCT
>DSAU01000399.1 GCA_011046315.1 bacterium | reverse complement strand
TTCGTTGCCAAATCCTTTACCTGTTCCACTCCATTCTCCCAAGATAAAACTTATTTTATCAAAAGGATTAGATTGACCAAAGCTTAGCTCAAATGTCAAGGCTATTCCCAAAATTAACAGCATCGTCTTTTTCATATTCACCTCTTTTAAGTTTTAAATTTATCAATTGTTGTAGTGATTAATATAATTTATTATGTTGATAAGGTCAAGCCAAAAATAAAACGAAAAAAAATGCTGATTAAGCAAAATTCATCCAATGTGATGATAATCTGATTGTTTGTAGATATTCGGTGGTTTCGACAGCGGATTAGACGCGATCATAGTAATTCTCGACAGCTTGCACCAGTGGTGTGGCTTTGTTTCGCAGGCGAACCTATTTGGTATTTGATCCCAAATACATTTGGTTTTCGAACAATCGCTATTTGTCCAAGCCACGTAACTATCCGGCGGATAATTTTTTTCAGCTAATGTTAACTGTTGACCCAACTCATTGCAGCAAACTGACAGTTGCATTAATGGTTCAAAATAAAAATTTAGTATTGATTATTTGTGATCAGTGTTTTATATTAAAAACAGCGAAACAATCGGTCAAAACAGTATCGACTCAAGGAGATATTTTTAATCTCATAGCGCAGCAAGCTGCAAATTCCAAGTTCCAAATGGACAAATTCCAAATAAATTTCAATTACCAAATTTCAATGACTAAAACATCTTGCAAAAAAATGCAAGATTAGATTGGTAATAGAATAAATCTATATTTTTCTGCTGGCGAAATCAACAGCGATACCGCGATTATTCCCCCAAAGGGTGGTAATTCTCCATCGATTGAAATCGTCAACAATATTGATCATCATAAAACTAAAGGTCAACTTATGGGCAAAAAAATCAAAGTCGGGCTTCTGTTTGGCGGGAAATCTGCTGAACATGAAGTGTCGGTACAATCGGCTAAAAACATTTACACTGCAATCGATAAAAATAAATATGACGTCATCTTGATCGGGATTGATAAACAGGGACGCTGGCAGCTTGAGGACGCTGAAAAGTTTTTGCTCCATGCCAACAGTCCAAAATTGATTAAATTGGAAAAAGCACAATCAACCCTGGCGCTGGTGCCGGGTGAGAAGGCGAAACAATTGGTGAAGGTACCGGATCAGCGAAGCATCGGGCCGGTGGACGTGGTGTTTCCGGTGTTGCACGGTACGTTTGGTGAGGACGGAACCATGCAGGGGCTGTTGAAATTGGCCAACATCCCGTTTGTCGGCGCCGGTGTATTGGGTTCTGCTGTGGGGATGGACAAAGATGTCATGAAACGGCTGCTTCGTGACGCAGGAATTCCGATTCCCGAATTTCTGGTCTTCCGGCAACATGAAAAAACTGCCATTAAATTTGCCAAGATTGAAAAACAACTGCGCCTGCCCTGCTACGTTAAACCGGCTAATCTTGGATCGTCGGTGGGTATTCATCGCGTTACCAGCGAACAGCAGCTCAACCTGGCCGTTGATGATGCTTTTCAATACGATAGCAAAATTTTAATCGAGCAGGGGATTGAGGGTAGAGAGATCGAATGCTCGGTACTGGGCAATGAAAATCCCATCGCCTCAGTTCCGGGAGAAGTAGTGACCGATAAAACAAGACATTCATTCTACTCTTACACAGCCAAATACATCGATGAAAATGGCGCGCAGCTTCTGATCCCGGCGAAACTCCCTTCTGAAACCAGCCGAAAAATTCAACAACTGGCAATCGCTTCGTTCAAAGCTATTAATTGCGAAGGCATGGCACGAGTGGACTTTTTTCTCAAGTACGACCGCCATATTTTTGTCAATGAGTTGAACACCATTCCCGGCTTCACCAAAATCAGCATGTACCCCAAACTCTGGGAAGCCAGCGGCATTTCCTACAGCGAGTTGATCAACCGGTTGATCCAACTGGCATTGGATCGGTTTCAAAACGAGCAACGGTTGAAGACTTCGGTGGAAATTTAAAGACGCGATTGACATGATGCCGATATAAACAGCCATCACTAAACTCAAAAAACCAAATGGTCAATTATCGAAGCTATAGCCAATATCTAAAAGAGCGTTTTGGCCGGAGTGTGCTCAAGGTTCCGTTGCACGCTGGATTTAGTTGCCCCAATATCGACGGCGCTAAATCCACCGGCGGCTGTATTTACTGCGACAATGTGGCGTTCAGTCCGGCGGCGGCGTCAAAACAACCAGTGCTCAAACAACTGGAAGCGGGAATCACCCGCAGCGGGAAACGGTTTGATTTATTTATCGGTTATTTCCAGACCTACTCCAATACACACGCCCCGCTAAACCGCCTTAAGGCTGTTTATGAACCGATCATCGCTCACCCCAAAGTAGTGGGCATCGCTATCGGGACGCGACCCGACTGTTTTTCCGAAGAAATTTACCGCTACTTGTCCGAAATCAGTCAACGCACTTATTTGAGCATCGAACTCGGAATGCAAACGATTCACAACAGCACGCTGCGATTAATTAATCGGGGACACAGTTTTGAGGAAAGCAAGTGCAGCATCGAACAACTTAACCGACTTGGGATCGAAACTGTTGCCCACGTCATGCTGGGCTTGCCCAATGAAACACGCGCCATGATGTTGCAAACAGCCAGCGCTCTTGCCGCGCTGCCGGTTCATGGCGTTAAAATTCATCAACTCATGGTGATTAACAGAACAGTGTTGCACAAGCAGTGGTATTCCATTGGAAGGTTAACTGTTTTGGAACTTCCGCAATATGCGGAGCTGCTGGCTGAATTTGTTTCCCGGCTGCGTCCGGACCAGGTTATTCACCGGATCATGGCGGATTCGCAACCGGCGCGCGGACTAATCGCACCGCTGTGGAGCACCGAAAAACAGCATTCCATCCAATTCATTCAACGCTATCTGCTTCAAAACAAAATTTATCAGGGTATGCGGTGTGATAAGAAAAAATGATCGTTACCATTCAATATGTCTTCGATGCCACTATAGTAAGCAGTCTCCCTTAACAAAATTCATTCGTCATAATACTGACTGAAGATTCCATATCACTTACTTTTGGATGATCTCACTTACTGGTGGAATACTGATGCCATCGCTCGATTATTTGATTATTTGAGAGATGAGAAAATCTTTAAATAGAGCCAGCTATTTCTAATATTGTTACAAATAAAGCGATGGCATCAGTGTAAGTCTCCACCGATGAAGAAGGTATCAC
>DSAU01000422.1 GCA_011046315.1 bacterium | reverse complement strand
TGGTCGATTGTGTTTATTAATCCGAGAATGGCGGAATTGAAAAATCGAGCGCCGATGATGACACATTTCGGACATCCGGTGGGGCATAAACCCATGTTGCCGGCGGCGTATATCGCCACCATTGCTTTTCGCCGATCGGACGAAGATGTGGTTTTATCCGCACTCAACCAGATCGTCCGCAATCACCAGGGCGATGTGCTCAGTCAGGAAATTGCGAATCACGAGTGGGCGGAGCGGTTTAAGTTGATGGTGGTAAAAAGGCTGGGTCCTTCACTGGTGCCGGCAGAGGTGGTGGTGCCATTGGATAATTTTGATAAAGTGATGACAGATATCGAAAATAAAGTTGATCAGCCGGTAGTCAAAGAGGGAGTGATTATTAAAAAAGGAAAGGATGGACAACCGGAAGTTGTAATTCTGGGATTTATCCCCAGCGACCAACGGAAATTTGCATACAATTTGGTGTTTGGGCTGGTGTTGACCATCCTTAAAATTGCCGAGAAAAACGGTGGCAGAGCCTATTCAACCGGTTTATATTTTTCCAGCCGAGCGCCGAAGATATTGGGAAAGCAGCGAGCAAAGCAAATGAAGCAGTACAAAAAGGCTGTTGATCCGCGCAATATTCTTAATCCTGACAAGGTTTTCGGTGGAAAAATGATCAGCAAAATTTTGGGAATGGCAAATTTGTTGGAACCGGTTGCCCGACCGTTCGGAAATCTGGTCATCATGAAAGTTGGTGAACAGCCCGAGCAGCAACCTGTTAAAGACATTCCCGGCGATGTTGCCTGGTATGCTTATGCGTGTTCTCAATGCGGATATTGCATCGATGAATGCGATCAATTTTACGGACGTGGATGGGAAAGCCAGTCGCCCCGGGGGAAATGGTACTGGTTGCGCGAGTACATGGAAGGGCGCACAAAGTGGAACCAGAAAATGGTGGATACAGTGCTGGTGTGTACCACTTGTGAACTGTGTAATCTCCGCTGTTCGGCTTCATTGCCAATTGAACAATCATGGATGAAGTTGAGGGGAAAATTAGTGCATGAAAATGACGAGATGACCTTTCCGCCTTTTGAAATGATGGCTGCCGCATTGAAAGCCGAGGGAAATATCTGGGCAGGCTATCGTAAGAACCGAACCGACTGGTTTCCGAAAGAGCTAGAGGCGCGGCACGGTTCGGGATCAAAAGGCAATGTTGTTTATTTTGCCGGCTGTACCGCTTCCTATGTTGAAAACGATATTGGCGCCGCCTCGGTGACGTTAATGGATGCCGCCGGAATAAATTTTACCATTCTCGGTAACGCAGAAAACTGTTGCGGCACGCCGATGCTGGTGGCCGGGAAATGGGATGATTTTGCCGATCTGATGAGAAAAAATATTGAAAATGTAAAACGAATCGGCGCAGACACTGTCGTTAGCTCGTGTCCGGCATGTGATATGATGTGGCGGCATACTTACAAAGAATGGGCAGAAAAATTAGGCATTGACTACCAGATTCAGGCAAAACACTACAGCGAATTAGTGGCTGAAAAGATTCAGTCCGGTGAGTTTAAATTTACCCATCCAGTTAAGCAGCGTGTCACCTGGCACGACTCCTGTCACATCGGCAGAGTATCCGGAGTGTATGAAGCTCCGCGTGAGGTTATAAAAGCCATTCCTGGTGTCGAATTCGTCGAGATGCGACATAATCGGGAGGATGGTCATTGCTGTGGAAGCGTTTTGACATTGATCAAAGATCCACTGATTGCCCATGAGATCGGTAAAGTTCGTCTAAACGATGCCATTGAAAATCAATCCCAGGCAGTATTGGCGTTATGCCCCTGTTGTGAATTTCAGTTAAGAGTTTCACAGCAGAAAAAAGAGTTACCGCTGGAAATCCATGATCTGGCGGCTTTTGCCTGTCGTGGTCTGGGCAAGGAATTTCAGGATCCCAACCCAGAAGTTACAAAACAATGGGCAGTTTTTGAGGCGATGATCGCATTGATGACGCCCCGCGGATTTGCCGAATTGATGGATTCAATGTGGCCTGAATTGTTAAGCGCTATGCCACTGGGGATGGGCGGCATGATGAAGTTGGTTGGCAAGTTGGGAGTTGTTGGCGATGCTTTTTTCCTTATGATGAAACCGATGTTTCCGGTTTTATTTCCAAAATTGCTGCCGGCGATGATGCCAAAAGTGATGCCCGCTATGTTAGATCGGGTTGCCCAACGCGTTCCCATGCCGGATTATATGGCGCAGCAGATGCCTGACCTTATGCCAAAAGTTATGGATAATTTAATGCCCAAGATGCTGCCGGATGTGGTTCCTCTGGTGGTACCGAAAATGATAAATTATCTTCGCAGTGTTAATCATAAAAAGGTGTCATGATGGATGATAAAATACAGGACCAGTTAACGCAGATTCGTGAACAACTCAGTCAGCTTCAAGCCGGATCAAAAAATAAACTGTCAATGATCGTCTTTAGCGGAGAGCTGGATAAACTAATCGCGGCGTTCAATATTGCGACCGGCGCCGTCGCTTCCGGAATTGAAGTTGTTCTTTTTTTTACCTTTTGGGGCACCTCTGCTATGCGCGACCCTCAGAAAAAAGTAACTGGTAAAAATTTTTTCTCCCGCTTGTTCGGCTGGATGCTTCCGCGCGGCAGCGATAAATTAAAATTATCGAAAAAAAATTTTGCCGGGCTGGGTAGCTGGATGATTCGGACTTTAATGAAACAAAAAAATATCCCATCTTTGGCTGAGATGATCGACCTGTCGGGAAAAATGGGCGTGAAAATTTATGTGTGTGAAATGTCGATGAATCTGATGGGCTTTCATAGAGAAGAGATGATTGATTATCCGGGGTTGAAATTTTGCGGCGTCGCCACCTACCTGGCGGAAGCCCGAGAAAGCAAAATGCAGTTGTTTATCGCTTAAGTTTTTCTATTAAATTGACAAATCATTTTCTAATTTAAGTAATTTTAGCGGATTGGTCATTGTCGTATAAATATTTTTGTAATAATGGAGTTAAAAATAGAAAAATGGAACCTTCGCAGTATTCATTCAGTTAAACAAACTGTAAAATTCAAAATACGGATCATAATTGCGATAATTATTGCAGCCAGGCAAGTTGGTTTGGAAGAAAAGGCGTTAGCCGGCTTGCAGAAACTGTTCTTTGAAAATGATAATTCGACAGAAGCTACAAAAACAGCAAATATCGAGAAGAGGTTTGCAACAATGTGATTTATTT
>DSAU01000129.1 GCA_011046315.1 bacterium | reverse complement strand
GTGTTAGTTCAAAGAGGCATTGAAACAACACCACAATTTATTGTGGTGAAATAATCATCTCAAAACAGTTCTTTTAACCGCTTCAGCGGTTTATATTCACTCACCCTGTGATCGATTACCTTTATGTCGCACTATAACGCTTTGCTCACTGATTGAAAACGCATCAGATGAAACCGACACCATAAACTCAATTTGCAGCGATCACCAAAACTGCCGAATAGAATCAGCGTTTTCAATCCAGTGCAGCAAGATGTTATGCTCTGCCTTCAAAACTTAAGTTGCCCCAATTAAAAGTCGATTTCCATCCAAAAAAGTAACTCTGAATCTTTAAGCTTTTTTATGATGTCTTTTCTTTCTCTCTTCAAAAAAGAAAGTCGTTTCTTTTTTCTTGGATGGGCGAGGGCTACTTCTAATACAATATTTGCAAATTTTGCGACATCTTCATCTTCCAAAGAAACAAGATGCTTTAAACGTGCTATATTTTTTTTCGAAATATTTGATTGTGATAAAAATCCTCTTAGCTCGTCAATTCGTTCGATACGTTCTCTTTCCTTTTTGGGCAATTGAGAACATTTCTTACAAATATGATTCCTATGACCTTTGCCGGAGAACTTTTCATTTGGCAAATTATTATCACATATTCGACACCAATGTCCCATTATCTATTTTAATCCCACGGAAGTTTTGGTAAGTTCGCCAAGTCTTTGATATACTTTGAATTGTCGTAAGGACGATTGTTTTTCAGCATATCAAACATATGAGCAACCAAAACAGTTGCAATGAATTCCTTTGCTTCCGGCGCAGAATATCCCTCTTGTATAAGCCTGTTGAGAGTTTCCCTCGTCTCTGGAGGATCGTTCTGCTTTAGCTGGTTTTCAACAACTTCTAAAATTGCCTGTTTTGCGTATGGGTTTGATTTTTCCATGGTTTGCTCCTCCAATAGAATAATGATTTTTGTTGCCGGTAGTACATTTAGGATTTTATTTGGAGTTAAGCCCAAAAAATACCATCAAATCGGCTTCAACGAACCAGACTTGAATGTTGCAAATGCTAATCACCGGCAAAGATTGTCTAAAAGCTTGTTAGTGGCTTCTTCGGTTTCACGTAACAGGACTTCTTTTGAACTCAGAAAATTCTCATCTCATTGTATTTGTAGATTAACAATACAAACTTTTAATAAAAATGTCAACAACTATTTTTAAATTAAATGCAAGCGGCTTAGGGCAAGCCGGATAATTTATCAACCAGCAGTGTGCCAGCTTGAAAAATATATAATTTTTGTTAGTTAAGGTTGCGCCCAAAAAAGAAGCGCTAATTTTTGGATTAGCCCTGTTAATGCTCTGAAGTTGTAGTATTTAATCGGAATGTTTTTATTGGGAATGGTTTGGGTTTTCTGTTTTGATTTAGATTATAATGGGTTAGAGGTGATAATGTGAGTGTGCCAAGCAAAGCTAATATAGGCAAGCTCTATGGCAAAAAAAATACTTTTGAGACCCCTCAAAGATCAGAATTGAAAAAATCTCCAGGATTGACGTCAAAGCGCAATTGCGGCTCAAATCATTTCAAACCAGGTGACTCAATCAACCACAATCCACTTCCGACAACACATAAGGGCCCTTCGGTATCACCGCGATTTTCGCGTCAGCGCCGTGTAATGCCAGTGCCTGTTGAACTCCTGTTTCGACAGTTTCAATTCTGGTTAGCAGACGCTTTGGAATTTCCGATTCACCTAACCGGTCTGAGTACAACATCACGGTAGCTTTCCGCAGCACCTTGGCGAACTCTTCAAACTGCCACTGGTCAATCACGAAATAATCGTCGCGCATAATATTTTCCATAAACTTTTCAATGTGGCTGGTTTCGCGCACCAGTTGACTGAATTGCGGGCTGCCGAGTCCTTCGTTGCATTCTGCAGCAATGATGATCGTACCGCCCTGTTTGACAATGGGCAACGCAGCGGTCATCCCTTTGACCGATTGATAAAATGTGGCATCCAGCGGGGCGCCGGCTGAGGTTGTAACCACGATGTCAACCGGTTCAGCGATAGAATCGCTCACATGGTCGCGGACAAAGCGAACGCCTTCCAGGTGAGCTGCAAGATAATCGCCGGCAAAAACACCTACCATGTTTCGATTTTCGTCGAGGGCAACATTGACCATAAAATCCATCCCGGCCATGCGGGTTATCTCAAGAACTTCTTCGTGAAAAGGATTGCCCTCGATCACCCCCTCGCGGGCATTGGGGTGTTCCAGTATTTGTGGGCTGTGCATGACTTTGACTGTATCCAGAGCTGCGATCCCCGGACAGATCAACTTTCGCCCACCGGAAAACCCTGCCATCAAATGCGGCTCGATAAATCCGGTGGTAATTTTTAGATCAGCGTCGATGTAGGTAGAATCGATCAACACATCGGTTCCGCGGGAGGTTTTGCCGAGATACGTTTGTTCCTCACGGACTCTTGCCCGGTGGTTGACGACGCGATAATTGGCTGCAATTTCCTCTCCGACCAGCCCAATCAATTCATCGCCGGGGTTGGGTCGGTGGATTCCGGTAGCGATGAGAATGGTGATTTGCTGGTGTCGGATTCCGCTTTGCTCCAGCGTACGCAGAATCGGCGGCAACAGGATCGTATTCGGTACGGGCCTGGTGATGTCACAAATAACAACACAAGCGGATTTTTTGCCGCTGGCTATCTGTTCCAGTGGTGGCGACCCTATCGGCGTTTTTAACGCACGGGCAACCTGCTCCATTGGATTTTGTAACGGTGTTGACGATTTCATTTTTAAAACTTTCACCAGATTGTTTTTCGGGATGTCAACCCAAATACCGCTCATTCCATAGTCTAATTTAATTTTCAATTTTCGCTCCATTTTTCATTGAATTTTTAAATTGAAAAAATATACAAAACAGCGTTGAAAAATTCAAGTGATTATTTTAGGGGACAGCAGCATCTCAATTTTTGGTGAATAGAGGTGGTATCGCCTGAGCAGTCTAAGGTTCATTGATCGCCTGTAAAGCTACCGCGCTCCAATTTGCTGTGGCGTACTGATGCCATCGCTTGATAGGCTGATTATTTGATAGATGTTAATATGTTAGAATATAGCACCCTATAGTATTACAAGTAAAGTCTTTGTTTTTTTTGCAAAAGTTTTTAGTCAGCATGTCATTGCGAGCGGAGCGAAGCAATCTTATCAAATATTTAAGAGATTGCTTCGTCGCTTCGCTCCTC
>DSAU01000309.1 GCA_011046315.1 bacterium | reverse complement strand
TATCCTGCCATTAATTATCCTGTAAACAATCATCCTGCCGGCGCCCAGAAACAGCGCTTTGGCGATATTACTTTCCCCTGTTTTTTTAAATTTTGGATGGCTTTCGAGACTTCATCCTTGTCCAAGCCGGTGGATGCAGCCACATCGCCCGGACGAACCGGTTTTCCGGCATCTTTCATCGCTTTTAAAACTTGATCATCTACTTGTGTCATTGCAAACTCCTTCATTTTTTTGGTACATGTTTTAGTTAATTTTATATTTCGAGAATCCGAACCAACTCCTCTGGTTCCAGTCGAAATTTGCTGCCTTTTCCCTGAAAGAAACCATGTTCCCCAATCATGTGCACATTCAATTGAGAGTAGTGAAGCCGGGCGTTTAAATTATTGTTGAAAACGGTTGCATAAATTTTATAATGCAGACGCTTCTCGCCGAACGGACAGGGCATCATGCCCCGCGCCCAATTGATTTTCACTGTAAAATGATTCAGCTCTACCTCATTCTCCAGCCCTTTTTTTCCCTCGTCAATAAAAAATTGCAGCCGCTCGGCAAGCTGCTTCCTCGTCACACCCAACCGATCGAGCAGACGCTCATCCGCCTCGATAATATCGTGGATGTGCCGGTTATCTTTTCCGAGGAATCCGTCTTTGGAAATCTCTCCGGGCTCGAAGTTTTTTTGAATTTTATGTTCTTGAGGCGTCTCTTTCATTAATGCACTCCCGGATTGGTAATTCTTCTCATGCAAAGGGATCAAAAAACGTTCGCTCACCCGGTATCCCATATTTTTTCAAAATTTCCACACAGGCATTAATCATCCCCGGGCTGCCGCAAAGATAGCCTTGGACATCAGCGGTCTCGATCTGTTTGAGATATTTTTCCAGCGGTTCAGTAATCAAGCCAGTTTCACCGGACCATTGATCGTCAGATTCAGGATGGGACAGCGCCGGCACAAAGCTGAAATTTTGAATTTTTTTTTCAAACTCCTTCATTTCATCCAGATAAAACAGATCTTTTTTGGTGACAGCGCCGAAAAAATAGGTGACTTTTCGATCTATTTTCTTTGTTAAAATTTCGTGTAACAGTGAAACCATCGGCGCCATGCCTGAACCGCCGGCAATGAAAATCATTTCCCCATCACCCTCGCGCAGATAAAAATCGCCCATCGGACCGACAAATTTTACTTTGTCATTCTGTTTAAGATGTTTAAAAACCCAGCTTGTCATTATTCCATCAGGCATCAGGCGAACCATCAAATCCACATAGTTATGCTGCGAACTGGATGAGGAGATCGAATAGGCACGGGAGACACTTTCTTTTACATCATCGTAAGGTTTGCTGTGAAGCTGAATATATTGCCCCGATTTAAATTTGATTTCATCCGGTTCAACCAGCTTTAAACGCAATAATTTGATGTCATGGGTCAAATCCTTGATTAGCTCAACCTGAGCCAGATACTCTTTGATATTGAACAGCTCTTCTGGAATTTCAATTTTCATGTCCTGCTTGACTTTAACCTGACAGGCAAGCCGGACATTGTCTTTGATCTCGCTTTTGGTAAGCAAAGGCTCTTCAGTTGGCAGCAACTGACCCACACCTTCCAGCACTTTGCATTTGCAATAGGCGCAGCTTCCCCTGCCGCCGCAGGCAGAAGGCAAAAATATTTTGTTTGATCCGAGCGTTGACAGCAATGTGGCGCCACCGGTTACTTTCAGCTCTTTCTCATCGTTGATGATAATGTTACATTCTCCGTAATTTGCCAAATAACGTTCAGCAATAACCAGTAACATCGCCAGGATCCCACTGATTCCGGACATCGCTGCTGTGGTGATGAGAATTTTTAAAATCATATTATCTGTCAGCTACTCCCCTTATTGAATCTGTACAATTCCGGAAAAACCAATAAAAGCCATCGCCATGATACCGGAAATGACCAGCGCGATCCCGGGACCGCGTAACGCTGGAGGAATGCGATCTTCATTGATGCGCTGCCGAATTCCAGCCATTGCCAGAATCGCCAGCATCCAGCCGATACCGCTGCCAGCGCCAAATAATACACTCTGGATAAAAGTGTATTGTCGAATGACCATAAAAAGTGAAACGCCAAGAATCGCACAGTTGACAGTAATCAGCGGTAAAAATATTCCCAGGTTCAAGTACAATGGCTCTGAAAATCGTTCAATAATCATCTCCAGTAATTGAACTGCCGAAGCAATGACAATAATAAATGCAATAAACCTTAAATATTCTATGTTCAGCGGTTCCAAAATATAATAATAAACCAGATAATTTAACGCGGACGTAATGGTGAGCACAAATATGACCGCCAGCCCCAGTCCGAGCGAAGTTTTAACCTGTTTGGAAACAGATAAAAAGGAACACATTCCCAAAAAATAGACCAATAAAATATTTCCGGTAAAAATCGAAGCGAAAAAAATCACCCAGGGCGATAAGCCTTCCATAAAACTGAACTCCTACTTTTGCGAGTGTGAAACTTTTGCAATGGCTAAATTATTGCTGACCCATATAAACAGGGCAAGCATGAAAAAACCGCCCGGCGCCATGATCATAAACGCCCATTGAACCCAGCCTTCGGATGCGCCGATAGCCCGCATCAACGGATCCATCACCTGGTAGCCAAGTATAGAGCCAAACCCTAATAATTCTCTGAAAAATGCAATCACCAGCAACACATAGCTGTAGCCGACCCCCGACATCACGCCGTCTAAAAATGCCAGCGACGGCTTATTGGAAGAGGCAAACGCCTCCAACCTCCCCATGATGATACAATTGGTAATGATCAACCCCACATAAGGACCCAGCGCTTTACTGATATCGGGAACATAGGCTTTCAGCGCAATATCCACGATCACCACATAGCTGGCGATAATCAACGTTTGAACCATCATCCGGACGCGCAGCGGAATGATATTGCGCATTACAGAAACGGTCAGCGACGAAAACGCAGTAACAAAGGTCAATCCCAGACTCATAATCAGGGTATTCAAAAAAATATTGGTAACCGCCAGTGTGGAACAAATACCAAGAATCTGGACGGTGACCGGATTATTTTTCCATAAGTCATCTTTAATTACGTCTATGGCTTTTGGGCTTGGCATTATCTCCTCTGATCAAAAAAATCCTTTTCAGATTCTTGTTAAAACCATCACTGTCGAGATTGATCGCACGACTGATGTTTATCAATTATCGTATTGCCAGTTGCTGCTGATTATTTTTAATCAATTCG
>DSAU01000116.1 GCA_011046315.1 bacterium | reverse complement strand
GAACATTTCCGCGATCGTTAGACAGGGCGATACCGACAGAGGTTTTCAGATCGCCCCAATCGACTTCATCAAATCCCTCATGAGCTTTTAGTGAATCGCTCACCGTCCAGACATAGCCGGCGTCGGCAAATAAAATGAGGTTAATATCTGTTATTCCGATTACTGAATTTAACGGATTATGACGACCATAAAGGCGATACTCAAGATTTCCCAAAAGCATTCGGTTGTGATCGGAAAATTCTTTGAACTGATACCCCCTCAACGTTGAGAAACCACCCAGGTCAAATTTTAAATGCACCGGCACTGCGCCGCGTGACGATCCGGCGCGCAACCGGAAATCAAAATTTTCGCCAAACCCGATTGGCTGGTAGCGGCGCAGGTCAACGATGATCCTGTCAAAATCGACCCCGTTGTCATTGAATTTTTTATCGACGAACTCACCGCTGGCAGTGAACAACCATCCTTTATTAGGATATTTATAACTGTCGCGTGTATCGAAAACAATTTTGCCGACCACGCTTTTAAAATCAATTTCGTCAATCGCTGGATTGTGCCGAAATTTTTTATCACCGCCAAATATAGCCCAGTTGGTTTGTTTACTGATGTTGCGATGAGCCGTCTGATGATATTGCGCCGAAATCATTAACAATTCCGAAACAAAGTGATTCAAATAGGCTGAATAGCCAAATTTTCGATAAAAGTCATGGAAATCCTCGCGGATCAAAATCGCTGCCAATGAATTCTCGAAAGTCGGCATTATCCACTCATCTTCTGTGGCGGTGATGTCGTGAGTTTCTATTCCAATGATCGGACCGTATTTGCCAAAAATAACCCTTTCAACCCCAATTTGATAGCAGGCGCGCTTGGCGGAAAAGCCGTACCCAATATGGCCATAGACATTAAAGATAACATATTCGTTTTTATGGCGATGGCGTGGCAAGTTTAGACCGAGAAACAGACCTTCAACACGGTTATAACGGAATACAAAACTATCATCATCCCAATCGGAAATTCGATGCTGTCTGGTGGGACGCCTTTTTTGTTCCCAGTTGTCATCCGTTTGAGGACCAACCCGAACGCCGCCGAAGCCGACGCTGACATGCTGATCATCGCTGTCGACCTTGACGCCGGTGAACGATGTTTGCACCATATCGCCGCTGATAGTCACGCCAGCCTGTCGATAGATTTTACCACCCACGCTGACAACATCACCGTCCACCTGAGCCAATGAATCCAACTCGATGTCTCCGAAAATCGCTACAATGTCGCCGTCAATTTCACCTTTGATATGAACGTTGCCGCGCAGGGCTACTACTGAACCGCGTATCATTTCATCGGGTTCGATCGTTACATCGCCCCAGAAACGGACAATGTCATCGCCCTTTTTGCGACGATTTTTTAAATATTTTCGCTCAATCTTTTTTCGATAGCGTTCATCTCGTTGCTGGAGTTGTTTATCCTGAGCTGTTCTGGAATCTGCGCCCCCCCCCCAAACGCGACCGGTAACCAGGGCCTGTTTGTCAAGTATGAGTTGTCCAAGATAACAAATTGCATGACCATCAATTGCTCCGCTCGATTTGATGATTGTTTTGCCCAAAATGTTGTAAACATCCCCATCAATTCTTCCTTCGATCACCAAATCTTGATTTAGAATCAAAATGTCCCCTGATAAATTTTGCTCTTTTGAAATGGTGGAGTCGCTTTGAAAAATATTTAATTGAAATCCATAGCCGACCAGATTGCGTCCGCCGGTTATCAGGATTTGGAGGCTATCAATTATAATCACATCGCCTGCGACCCTGGCTTCATCAGTGATATCCAGAATACCGTTGTAACAGATGACATGTCCGTAGATTTCTGCATTCGCATTTAATTCAACATCAGTTTCCAACGCTATTATGTCACCGAAAATTTTACCGGATATCGAGATTTCGCTTCGTTCAAGCAGGATGTCAGCTTCGATCACCTCGTCGGTGTCAATGGTGATGTGGTCGGATTGATAGTGAATAAGTTTCTTTTTACCAAAAAAACCGGGCGCTGATTCTGCTGCCTCCAGCGTTGAATAGTAAATTAAAAAACCGAATACGATAAAAAAAGCTATCAGCAAAAACAATAAAAATAAGATCTGTCTGATTTGAACGGACTGCATTGAATACCTCCAGAAATAATGAGTTGATAAAATTAAAACTTCAGTTTTATTACGACTGAATTAACGCAAAGTTCGTACCGGAAATTTTATGATCGCATAACATATTGTTAAAAAGAGGATTATCAAAAATTTATATTTGGACTGGCGATCGACATGTGTCAATTTTACACACGACATTTTGTGACAGATGTTGCTAATTTACACAGCCGACATACGGCTGATTGATTCGATATCCGTTGATTGATCGGTTTGTTTTACTTTGAGCGCAGGATCGAAAAATATCGGCGAGTTGAAAAACTGGGCAGTCAATATGACTTTCTGGCGCGGCAGAAAACGAAATTATCTCCCAATTTTGCCGTTAGAGGTCAGGGGCAATTTCGAGCTATTCATCACATCGATAAATTAATGCTTTTTTTACCATCGAAACTGCTCAGCTGTCGCTGCTCTTCAGCCAGAAAACGCATCAGGTGGACAATTAATGAAATGATAATGCTGTGCAAACCAGCAAGAGCTTTGGGTCAAAGTATTGGCTGGATAATTTTATTGATAGGCCATAGCAGATATCGTGACAGGCTATCGCTGTTGATCGGATAGGGGAATTCGTTAAAGACCCTTTTAACTTCGAAAGGACCGAAAACTTTTTTGATCTCTTTGTCGGTTATCCCTTCCGGAACATGAACCTGAATCGTATCGGTTGTTTGCGATTTTCGCAGGACGATTATACGCGGATCTGTAATGGATTGCTGTAATTGTTCCAGGCTGATATCTTGCTTAAATTTCAGAAATTTTTCCATTATGTAAGCCCCTGATTTATTCTATCACTAAATTAATTTTGTACTTTTTTGCACTTGAATTATTAATAAACTTAATAATTCTGGACCAAAGTCCAACTGTTATGCAGATTTTGACTAACCCCCAGCTTTAAAACTGGGGTTAGCCAATTGTTCGATTCGTTGGGCTTCAGCCCAAATTTGTGAATAATTCAAGTGCAAATACATTTTTAAATAAACACTGAAAACACAGAAATCCACCGAGAATTTTTTTTTATTTTCAAAACGGTTTTTTCAATGACAATCAGTATTTTTCAGTGTTTAATT
>DSAU01000407.1 GCA_011046315.1 bacterium | reverse complement strand
GTATAGAGAATAATTAAAATAAGGATTATTCCAGCGTTCCAGCAAATATTGATATTTTTCAATAGCTTTGTTAAAATTACGTTGATTAAAATAGTACTCGCCCAGCCGGAAATAGGCTTCGGAAATTTTTTGACTTTCAGGTGTCTCAAAAATCAATCGCTCGAAAAACTGCTTGGCTTTGTCCTGATTACCTTCGTCAAGGTGTGATATGGCTAATCGGTAAAGAATTTTGTCTTTATAAGGCACATTGGGATATTTCTCTAATAATTTGTATGCAATTTCAATGCTTTGTTTCATGTTGATTCGCGGCATGATCGGCTCTTTGAACGATTTGCCGCTATCAAATTTGGAGATATCAACATCATACTGATTCATTTGTTGTTTAAATTCGAATTGTGATTTACTGGCGTACAATTCTGCCAGCTCAAACATGAGGTATGGGATAAAAGTCTGATCCGGATATTTTGCTATCATTTGCTCATGATGGGCGATTGTTTTAAGTAACTGGCCATAATCAATCGTCGCAATAGTATCGGCAACTTCATATTTACGTGGCAATTTATTGATTTTTTTGTTGTTTTTTGGCTGAGCCATGCCGTAATAGAAATTGCCCAGCATCAGAACAGCAAACACAATACTAACGACAATCGAAAACAATGGTTGATAGTTGCGATCTGGTTTTAAGTTTGATTGTTGGTTCAGTTTAATTTCCACGACTTGCCCCAATTTCTCTTAGAAATAATGCACGCGAAATACCGTATTCGGCATAACCGCGCCAATCCTTACGTCGTTCATGTCGCTCCGCTGTTTTTAACAAATCAGCAATTTGTCGCTGCATGTAAAGCAACTGATCGCGCTCAGCAAGCAGCTTCTGAATCATATTTTTCCGAAAATCATGGAGACGTTGTTTCTCTTCGACCAGATATTTGGGTACGTCCTCTCCGTATCCATTTAGAGGGATCGCGTCCAGTAGTTTAGTCTCCTCGATTAATATTTGTACCTTGAGCTCTTCCACCTGGTTTTGCTGGTTACGCAAGCTATGGCTCACTTTTTTAATTAAACCAGGTGCAGATTGACGATCAGGGAAAAGCTCAACGATGCGCCGGTAAGCAGCGATGGCGTCGTTGTAATTTCCCAAAGCGATGTGAGCCTGACCCAATAAAAAGTATGATTCCTCTGCGTTTTCGCTGCCGGGAAATTCTTTAATCAGCTTGTCCAGGGTTTTGATGACGTTTTCGTATTCGTTTAATTTGAGATGGGACCAACTCATGCCTAACAGCGCGTCTTGATAGTTTTCGTGTTGAGACGAAATTTTGGAAAGTTGATGATTCGCTGCCTGATAAGCTCTCAATTCGTAATAGATCAAGCCCAGGGTGAGCCGGGCATTGTCCACTATCTTGCGACGTTCTGCGCTGATAACGGGCAGAGAAATAATGTTTCTAAAATAATCCACCGAGGTTGCCACGTTTGATTTTTTTAAATACGAAATCGCAATTGTATAGAGGGCGCTATCGTAAAATTCGCTTTGATTGGAAACATCTTTCAAGATGTTAATTGCCATGTCGTAGTTTTTCAATTGATAATGGCACTGCCCGGCAACGTAACGAGCCTCATCTAAAATTTTGCTTTGATTTGACTTTTTTATGATCACATAATATACGCGCAATGCTTGTTTATGTTCTTGCTGGGCGTAAAAGGCTTTTTCCAATCCCAACAGTGCATCAGCCAAATATTGGCTTTTGGGGAATTTTTTGAGCAGGAAATTATACATCCGGATTGAAGCGGTGTACAATTGCTCTTCAAGCAAACAAAGGCCGAGAAGATGGACAACTTTATCCAATTGGCTGTACGATTGATAATAGTCCATGATGATGATCAATTCCTGGGCGCACAGCCAAAATTCGCTCTTTTTAAGGTGGTTTTCCGCCTGTTTTAATATTTTGTCAGCGGCTCGCTCCAACTCTCTTGGATCCTGTCCGTATTTTACCGCCGGGACCGATTGCGACGCCTCGCCGCCGAGCGATTCAGAAGGTGCGGCGATTGTCAGTGTAGCAAATAGCGCAATTAAACTGCAGCATATTGTCAATGCAATGAAGCAATAGTAAATGTTTTTACTGCCGGACGGATTCATGTAATTTAACCAGATTATTTCTTTTTATCATCTTTTTTTTCAATACGTTTTTTCATTTGCTCGAGTTCTTGTTTGACCTTTTCTCGTTTTTTTCTGATTTCCTCTAATTTCCTTCGTTCTTCCTCTTCTTTCATTCGCTGAAGTTTCGCGGATTTGTCAAAGTATTTGTAAACTGAAAATCGATGAGTGATACCCACTCGCGCTTTCCAGCTATAATATTCTTTGTGAAAAATATCCTGGTTTTTGAGAGAATCATACTGGGTCAATCCAAAATCAAACGACAGGTCGATTGTATTATTCCACGGTCCCATGAAGCGAATGCCCTGGGTGAGCCGGTGAGAGTTTTGATTGTACGGAACATTATGGGAATTGTTAAAAAATATTTCACCACTATATTCAGTAAAAAATTGAAAAGAGCGAATGGCGAATTGAACCCCAGCGCCTACAAACATTTGATCAATATTTGAAGTGAAATAAGTGTCAAAAATATTGTGATCAATATAGCCGAGGTTGAAATTAAATTTAATCGGAAAGGTGGGCATCATGTCAAAAAAATCAAGCGTTAACAAAGCCCTTGCCGCCCAAGCCGGATGGTCAGTGGAAAATGTTTCATAGGCGACGTTGCCGATGGCTGCGGTTGGAAATTTATAGTATCCGCTCAATCCGAATTTGAAAAAATTGGTCGCCAGCGGCGTCAAATATTTTACCCCCAGATGGATGTCGCCGAATTGACCCCAGAGATTCTTCTGATTGTCCTGAAACGGGATGATGTTAAAATATGTTTCCAGATAGCTCGCCAGCCCTACCGTTGTATTCAAATTGGAAAGGTAATATTTTGATAAAGTCGCCGGACCAGTCTGAACCTGGTAAGTAGAAACATTACCGCTCAGGAAAATGTCCGTTGGCTTAACCGGATCGGCTGATAATACTCTTCCCAGCCCTTTTCCACCGGTGAAAGTTACCTGGCTGGGCGATTTATAGGCTCCCCCTAAAAGAAACAACAAAATAGCTAAAATGCAAAACGATCGCTTCAAACCATCACCTCATATTTCGATTTTTTATTGAACTCCATGTTTGTTTCCGATAGAAACAATTATTAGCGCCAAATCGAATCAATATGTGTCAGTATTAGGT
>DSAU01000522.1 GCA_011046315.1 bacterium | reverse complement strand
GGAGGCAACTGCGTCCGATAGAGTTCAGCATGCATTTAATACGGTTCGCGATGCTATTTCCCGCGCTGCAGAATTTTTGCGACCCGGCGTTGAGGGATGGAAAGTGGATGCAGTGGCGAGACAATACATCGTTTCTCGAGGATATGATGAATATCCGCACGCACTGGGACATCAGGTGGGCAGAGAGGCGCACGATGGCAGCGGCGTCCTCTGTCCCAAATGGGAACGCTACGGTGATTTGCCTTATTTTAAAGTTGAAGCGGGTCAGGTTTACACTCTTGAGCCGCGGGTAACCTGCGCCGGTCATGGCGTGGCAACGATTGAAGAGGAAGTGGTTGTAACCGAGAACGGATGTGAGTTCTTGTCTCCGCGGCAGATGGAATTGTATCTCGTAAGATAGATTTTCTGAAATTGAATTGCGCCAGATTGCAAGCTGGTTCAATTTCTCGAATGTACTCCAAAATTTTTTATAAAAATCAGGCGATTGCACGTCTGGTGCAGCGACGTCAATGCAGTGCAAAGTGAATCCCGATATATTCCGTTGTATGTGAAGCAGGAGATATGGGAAAAAGATTGAAAGGACTTGAAATCATCAAAATGATCAAACATGGCAGTAGGGGGCACGGCAGTACGCCTCAACGCAGGTCAATTAATAACAATCAAATCAGAAAGAGGTGAATTGTTGACATGTTAAAATTGGTTGAATGTGTTCCAAATTTCAGTGAAGGCCGCGATCGTGGTATTATCGATGCGATTACTCAGGAGATCAGCGATACCGAAGGCGTCAAGTTGCTTGATGTTGATCCGGGCGCTGATACCAACCGCACCGTGGTAACTTTTATCGGAGCGCCGGAAGCTGTCAAACAAGCGGCGTTCAGAGCAATTCGCAAAGCTGCTGAATTGATCGATATGCGAAAACATCAGGGAGCTCACGCCCGGATGGGCGCCACTGATGTCTGTCCGTTGATTCCGGTTTCCGGTGTGACCATGGAAGATTGTGTGCAATTTGCCAGACAACTGGGAGAGCGTGTAGCAACCGAGTTAGAGATACCAGTGTATTTGTACGAAGCAGCCGCTTCCCGGCCCGAGCGGCAAAGTCTGGCAGATATTCGAAAGGGCGAATATGAAGGTTTAGCCGATAAATTTGCCGATCCCGAATGGAAACCTGATTTTGGAAAAGCACAGTTCAATCCAAAATCCGGCGCCACGGTGATCGGCGCCAGGGAATTTTTGATTGCCTATAATGTTAACCTGAATACTCGGGATCGAAAACTGGCGCACGATATTGCACTGTCGATTCGAGAAAAAGGACGCGCTAAAAGAGACAGCGAAAATAAAATTATTCGCGATGCAACAGGCAACATTATTCGAACCCCGGGACTGCTCGCAGCGACCCGGGCAGTGGGCTGGTATATTGAAGAATATGGACAGGCGCAGGTGTCGATCAATCTGATTAATTATAAAATTACACCACCGCATATTGCTTTTGATACCATTTGCAGCGAGGCTGAAAAAAGAGGATTACGGGTAACCGGCAGTGAATTGGTGGGATTGATCCCATTACAGGCGTTGATAGAGGCTGGCAGACATTATTTGCTTAAACAGGGAAAATCGCCCGGAGTGCCGGAAGAAGATTTAATCGAGACTGCAGTGGTATCGATGGGATTGCGCGATTTAGCCGAATTTGATCCCGATAAAAAGATCATTGAGTATCAAGTTCAACCCAGCAAAGGTCCGCTGGTGAAAAAAGATTTACGGGATTTTACCAACGAATTGTCATCCGATTCCCCGGCGCCGGGCGGAGGCAGCGTATCTGCACTGGCTGGCGCGCTGGCAGCCGGTCTGTCAAGCATGGTGGCAAATTTGTCCATCGGCAAAGCCGAATACGAGCCGGTCCGGGAAGAAATGATGGACGTGGCAGTTGGGGCGCAGACACTGAAAGATCAATTGCTGGTTTTAGTGGATAAAGACACTGAAGCCTTCAATGCGCTGATGGCGGCATTTAGTATGAAAAAGAAAACCGACGAACAAATCAAACAACGAGAGCGCGCCATCGAAGCTGCAACGCAAACTGCCTGCTCTGTTCCATTGGAGGTAATGCATCATTCGATTCAGGTGTTGAAATTGGCAAAATCAGCGGCTGAGAAAGGAAACGAAAATGCCGCCAGCGATGCCGGTGTGGCTTCGTTACTGGCAAAATCGGCAGTCGAAGGGGCCGGATTAAACGTCAAGATTAATTTACCGGGTATTAAGTCAAAAGAATTCGTTGAGACAACCAAAAACGAATTAAAGATGTTGCTGGCAGAAGCCGCCACGTTACAACAACAAGTCATCGAGATCGTTGATTCAAAAATTGATCAAAAATAATTGTCAAATATGTTTGCTGTTTTATTACCTTGCTCAACACCAGAACTTCAACCGGAATGTAACGGGTAGCGATGAATGACTTCGATTGTCTGGGATTTGGCATCTGTGCGGCGGATTATCTGTGTCTGACGTCGCGATATCCGGTATTGGATGAGAAAACAGAAACCGTCGATTTTTCCTATCAGGGAGGCGGACCGGTTGCAACCGCACTGGTCACGTTGGCTCGATTGGGATTCCGTGGTTCATTTATCGGAAAGGTTGGCGTTGATGCTGACGGCAGGTTTGTTCGGCAACAATTACTCTCCGAGGGTGTGGATACCACTGGAATGATAGTCGATGAACAGATGTCGACCAATCAAGCCTTTATCTGGATTGATCAAGCCAGCGGGAAAAAAGCGATTGTTCTCAATAATAAAAATTATCGACCAGCTCGGTTTGCTGATATTTTTTTAACGTTTGTCAATTCATTGAAGTATCTGCATATTGACGGTCGCGATGAAACCACCGCGCTGGAATTGATCGAGTGGGCAAGGTCAAAAAATGCAAAAATTGTTCTTGACGCCGGCAGTCCCAGAAAACAGATCGAGCTCATGTTGAAGCGGGTGGATTACCCGGTGGTTTCGCAAACCTTTTGCCACTCATTTTTGGGAACTAATAACTATGAAGCGGCAGTTAAAAAGTTGCTGGCTTATGGCGCCCGGGCAGCAGTGATCACCTGTGGTGAACAGGGTTGCTTTGGCGCAGCCGAAGATCGTGTCTATCACCAGCCGGCGTTTCCGGTTGAGATTGTTGACACCACAGGAGCCGGCGATGTATTTCATGGGGCATTTATTGCCGGGCTTTTGAAAAAATGGAATTTGCCGAAAATTTTACGGTTTGCCAGTGCTTGCGCCGCAATCAAATG
>DSAU01000326.1 GCA_011046315.1 bacterium | reverse complement strand
GAATATCTCGGGATTGAGTACAGTTACGGTTATCCGTGATGTTGATCCACCACTTATTGAAATTCTGAAACCACGTTCCAATCAATATTTGACAGAAACCATGCCTGCCCTCGTGGCTAAGGTCTGGGATGAACTTTCAGGGATTGCCAACGAGAAGTCAATCAGCATGAAGTTGGACAACGTTGCGCTTATCGCTGAATATGATCCTGAAATGAGAACCGTAACCTATCAGTGCGATCAGGACTTGACTCATGGGTGGCATGTCATCGAGGTTACTGCTGTTGATAATTGCGGCAACCGAACACAAAGATCACATCGTTTCTTCATTAACTAAAAACAGGAATGATCGGTGGAAGATGGTAGCAAAAATTTTATCTTTCGGAATAAATCCAGTGAGCGGTCGCGACCGTACACCATTGTTATCATTAGCCAAAACAAGTTCAACTAAATTATCTGCACCTTTGAATTAAAAGAAAATGTGGGGCGTGAAAAGTGTGTTAGCATCAAAAAGAAAGCCATTAATTGCCATCATCATTCGAAGGGTTTTGAGCAAATTGGAATGCGGCGCCTTTATGCGCCGAAAAGCATCGCATAAACAGGCTGTCCATGAACTCATAAAAATTCAGAAAACACATGTCATTGCGAGGAGCGAAGCGACAAAGCAATCTCTTTAATTATAGTGGCTTATGTTATCCCGCTGAAGCGGGATCGCAAAGACATTAAACTAAAAAAATTAAGGTTCATGAACACGCTGTAAAGGCGATGCCCTCCTTTATCCACCTGTAATTGATGTTTTATATCCCGTAGCAAAAAGGGCTTGCCTTTAATCATGGATTTATTTATATTCTGTCCAATAATTTTTTCTTAATGAACGACGAAACATGGTTTAAAAAAATGAAACAGCTTCTGAACAAAAAAAACCACCGTTCCTGTATTGCGATCCTGTTAATGGTTTCGATGGCGATTTTCATCGGATCGGGTTTTGCGCTACTACACATCCATGTTATCGACGGCAACATCGTTGTGCACAGCCACTTTCACCGGGCGTCAGCTAAAAGCTCGTCCCAACCGCTAACAAAATCATCACATCAGCATTCAAATCAAGATTTTTTTCATTACAGTTCACTTTCAGTTATTGACAAATTTTTACTGTCTGTTGATATTCTTTTTATCGCATTGCTGCTGGTCATCATACTATCAATCATTTCAGATATATGCCTGAGACTGGCAATACTGCATACCCATGCGCTAAAGCGCGCTCCCCCGGTTCCCCATTTTTATAAATAATCATCCATTCAAATCCAGGGCAACATGTTTTTTTTCAATTCCAGCAGATTGAAAACTGGTACTGATTTCAAACTGTTGAACGGAAAATTTTCAAAAGCCCGTTAACCTGTTTAATTCATAAATATTGCCACCAAGGCACCAAGTCACGAAGAATCACAAAGTTGTGAAAGAAGCATTCATAAAAAATATTCTGAGTCGATTAATCTCCTTTGCCTGCCAAGCTTTATATTTTCATTACTTTGTGTGCCTTTGTGTCTTCGGGACTTTGTGGCGTATGAATTATTCAGGTTAAAAGAGTGGTTTTGCTATTGACATTTGATGGAAAATTTTTTAATTTAAGACAATTCAGAATTCCAATCGAATATTACTGAACATTGTCAATTTTAAGTTTTCAAAACAAAAAACACTAAATTATCCAATCATTCAACCTTTTAAAAAAGAGGACTCACACATGAGCATAAAAACAGAATTTTCCTTGCTGATTTCGTTCTTACTCTCAATATTTTTTTTAGCTTCACTATTTTTCTGCCAGGGAATAGACACAAAAAAACCATCCATGGGAGTGATCAACGCCAAAATCTGGACCGGAAATTCGGACCAACCCTGGGCAGAAGCCATTGCCGTCGCTGGCGATAAAATCGTCGCGGTAGGCAGCACCGCGGAAATTCAACTATTGTTGAATGATAATGCCCGGATAATTGACGCAGAAGAAATGATGATAACTCCAGGTTTTATCGACGCTCATGTCCATTTCATCGAAGGCGGACTGCGTCTGGCTTCGGTACAACTCCGCGATGCAGGAACCCGTGAGGAGTTTGTCCGCCGTATCCGGGAATACGCTCAGCACAGCGAACCGGGAAGCTGGATTACTGGCGGCGATTGGGATCACTCGCTCTGGGGCGGAGAATTGCCGGCAGCACAATGGATCGATCATTTGACGCCCAACAACCCAGTGTGGATCAACCGGCTTGATGGTCACATGGCGCTGGCAAATAACCTGGCAATGACCAAAGCCGGGATCACCGCCGACACTCCGGACATCAAAGGCGGCACCATTGTGCGCGATAAAAACGGAAATCCCACCGGAATTTTTAAAGATAATGCCATGGCGCTGATCGGGCAAGTTGTTCCCGAACCCACTCAACAACAAAAAGACAGCGCTTTATTTGCTGCCATAGAATATGTAAGTCAGCAGGGAATAACATCTGTCCACCACATGGGAAGCTGGGAAGATGTTGCCATTTTCGAACGCAATTATCGCCAAGGTAAATTAAAGACGCGCATCTTCGCTTCGGTACCAATTTCCTCCTGGGAAAAACTGCACGATCGAATTCAACAACAGGGAACCGGCAACCCATGGCTCCGGGTTGGCGGGCTTAAAGGATTTGCTGACGGTTCACTGGGTTCGCATACTGCAGCATTTTTCGAAGCCTACACCGATGTTCCGCACGATTCCGGCTTAATGGTAAATTCGACTGAAGATCTCTATCAGTGGATTTCTGACGGTGATAAGGTTGGCTTGCAGGCTATTATACATGCGATCGGAGACCGGGCAAACCACTTGATTTTGAACATTTTCGAACGTGTCGCCCGTGAAAATGGAGAACGTGACAGAAGATTTCGCATCGAACACGCACAGCATTTAAGTCGTTCCGACATTCGGCGATTTGGTCAGTTAAATGTGATCGCCAGTATGCAGCCCTATCACGCCATCGACGACGGACGTTGGGCAGAGAGGATGATCGGAGCGGAACGAATCAAAACCACCTATGCATTTCGCTCATTGATCGATGCCGGCGCAACCGTTGCCTTTGGCAGCGATTGGTACGTAGCGCCGCCGATTCCGCTGTTGGGCATCTACGCCGCAGTTACCCGAAGAACCCTGGACGATAAAAATCCTGACGGTTGGGTTCCTGAGCAAAAGATCTCTGTGGAAGAGGCTTTGCGCGCTTACACCATTGATGCAGCTTTTGCCTTGTTTGAGGAAAAAATTAAGGGCTCT
>DSAU01000489.1 GCA_011046315.1 bacterium | reverse complement strand
CATGTTTTACATCGCTTGCGCTCTAACTGGTAAACTACATTCACTCTCTTTATTTCAAAGTCGATGACCGTGCGTTCTCGTTGATCCAACTGCTTTAAATTATCGCTGTTACAGTTGGGACAGTTGCAATTAAGTTTTAGGCTTTCCACACGATCAGCCTTTCCTGCTGACACAGATGTTTGGATATGTATGTCCTTCCACGATTGCCTGAAGTTTCGATAAGTCCTCTTATCTGCGTAAGTTCTGTTGTACCAATTTCTCGCTTTAATAGCTTTAATCGTCTTTCCATAAAGGAAAGATAAGAAATTTATTTATGAGATAGCAGCTTTTTTTTTATTTTTTTTTATCCACCCGTATCTGAGGTAATAGACAATGATGTCATTCTTTTTTGGAGTGAGAATCCAAGAATCATTACGGGGACCGATATACTCGGTAGGTTGTTCCGCGGGATCGGTAAGAAAGTTGATTCTGGAGAATTAGAAAACCATGAGTTTGCCCAACCATAACATGCAGCAGACGGCGCACCACGCCGCTGCTGATGTTTGACGTTACAAATCAAATATAATCTTCATGTAATAAGTCGCCAACAATACGCAAAAAAATCCGTGCTGGTTGCTTTAAATCATTGGTTCTGGAAAATAACTTCAATGATTAAACTCATTCATCTCTTTTTAAGCATCAACTCCGTTATTTTTATACAAATAAACACTGGCATAAAAATTGCGCTAACCACAACGAGTTTTGAATATTGACGAGTCATATCCCCCCATCATCTCTCTGAAGTTATGTTCAGCGAGGAGGTCTCAGCAATGTTTAAATTTTTAGTGAAGGTAATGATCGTAGCCAGCTAACTATTTTAAACAGACAAAAAAACCGGCAGCATTTACAAATTAGCTGCCGGTTTTTTTTTAATTTGGGGTACACAGCTTATTTTTTTTCATGCTCTTTGCAGGGTGTTTCACATTTTTCGGTGCATTCTGCCGGTGTGCCGGTTTTTTCGCATTTGGTTTTGCATTCTTCTTTGCATTTTTCATCGGCTTTTAAGCCGGCGGCTTCCTTGACGTTTTTAATGAATACTTTACCATCCTTTGCTTCAGGACATTTTGCCTTGACAGCAGAGGGGCATTTTGAGCAATCCGGTTTGTCCGGGTTGGCTTTATGAACCTGTGTTGTTTTAGCGGTTTCTTTTTTCTCTTTGGTTTTATCCTGAGCAAAAGCGTAAATTGAGAAACTTACTATCAACGCTGCAATCAAGAGAACCAATCCAAGTGTTTTGAAACTTTTCATCTTATGACTCCTTGTTTATTTTGAGTTAATTGGACAATTGTTATTTTGTTCTTCACATTGAGTGTTGCAACTATCTTCGAGAAAATTAATATTGCTATTCTGCCGTGATTGAGCCTGTTTAATTAGCCGGGTTCGAATCATTTTAAAATACTTATCCTGCTGTTCCAGAGATAAGGTAGCTTTTTCTTTCATCAGGTAATCGAGCACATGACGCTGTAATTTCGTTTGTAAGGAGCTGATTTCTGCAAGCAACTGGTCAAGCTGCTGGTCGTCGACTGTAGGGGACGAGATAAGCTCTATCAGTTGAAATCGCTTTTGATTGAGCTGAGCACTAATGCTGTCTGATTTGGTGTGAAATGCGCTGCTCAACCCCCGCATTTTCTCAACTTGATTCTTATTGAGCGAGAGCGCCTCGCAAATCATTTGACCTTTAGCCGTGTGATTCTCTTTAAGCGCACACTTATCATGGTAGGCGCAATAGCGTTTGTACGATATGGTTGCAAAAGCTGATAGGTTGATGATGATCAATACGACTAAAACAATGGTTAACGTTTTGCTTTTCATGGGTGTTCGCTTTACTTTTGTTTATTCATTTTTCAAAGATAGATAGAGGTCTCCCAGCGACAGCGGCGGAAAATCATCAAAACTATCAATGAGTGTCTCCTCAGCCAGTTTGGTAACCACCGTCGGGTCCTCTATATTTTCCGACAGCGTTATCGGATAATCTCCCAAATAGACACCCAGCATAAATGCCGCTACCATGATGATTACAATGGCCGCTGCGGCAACCACTCTGGGTAAAAATTCCAAAAAACCGGGGAACTGACCGCGTCGATTTTCATGGCGTTCAATTCTATGATAGAGTTTCTCCCATAAAAACTGCGGCGCTGAAACTGTATCATCTGTCGACGATGATGAAATGAACGACCGAAAAGCGCTGAAGTTTAATTCACATTTTTTACATTGATTCAAATGCGATTGAATTTGTTCCCTCAACTTTGAGGAAAGTTCGTCGTCCATGTATAATAAAAAAAGTTTTTCAATCTGCCAGCATTTCATTTCGCTCAAACCTCCTACAACAGATTAGACACAGCAATTCAAAAAATCAGTCGAAAATTTATACTTTTTTTTGTAACAACAGCATACCGAAAAAGGAAGGCATACAAAATTTTTCTATTATTTATAACCTGCCAAAAATGGATACAACTGCTCCCAAATCATCAGTGGTTACAAGTCTTTCAGGTACGGTAAAAGTTTTTGGGCAAGCGTTTTTTTGGCGCGCGCCAGCCGGGATTGAACCGAAGCCGTCGAACAACCCAATAAATCAGAAATTTGTTGAATCGACATTCCTTCGTAGCGCTGTAATACGAACGTGACTCGTTGATTTTTCGGCAATGAGTTGATCGCTCGAAGTATGATTTGTTCGCGTTCTTTTTGTTCGAGAAAGCTGTCCGGATTTTCACTGGCTGGAATTATCAGGTTAGAATCGGAAATTTGATCCTGATCATCAGTTGTCGGATTCAGAGAAAGCCAGTTGAATCTGCGATGCTTGCGCTTATAATTAAGGCACTCGTTGATGCATATCCGGTAAACCCAGGTGGAGAGTTTGGAATTTTGCTTAAAAGTGTTGACTTTACGATAAATTTTGAAAAAAATATCCTGACACAGATCCTCGGCGTCTTGTTGACAGATCACAAACCGACGGCAAAGGTTAAAAACCGAGTCTCGATAGGTTTCAAAAAATTGTTTGAAAGCCTGTATATCTCCGGATTTGATTCTCTCAATGAATTCGTGATCCTGCACCTGGGTTTCTCCCTGGCTTAAAACAGCCCAAAAAATATTGGGTGTAAATGCTAACATTCAATTCAGGAATAAGGTGAGCTATAGCATTGTGAAAGGTTTAGAAATATTAGCTGAAAATATTACTTCTTTGTTTCTCTGTAAGATTTCCATCCGTAGCCTATTCCAAAACCACCTGCTAAACTTATCAAAATTTTTAAAATTTCAGAT
>DSAU01000559.1 GCA_011046315.1 bacterium | reverse complement strand
TCCGCCGACAACAATTTCTTTTCTTTATATTGCGCTACTCCGGAAAGCACAAATTCATCGATCGGATCGAATGAATATAAAACCTCTATCCCTTTTTGCATATAAATTTCCAAATGCGGATTGCGGTCGGCTGCCTCGCGACTGGTTGCTGAAATATAATAGATGTTTTCCTGGGCTGGTCTCATCCGGCTGATATAATCATCCAGTGACACCAGAGCATCAGCGTTTTCTGTCTTTGATGAATTGAAGCGAAACAGCGAGACAATTTTTTCCAGGTTGGGATAATCAGTATAGCCCTCTTTAAGAATCCGTCCGAATTGGTTCCAAAATTCCTGATATTTTTTTTCATCCTTTTCAGCCATGGTGGACAAATGATCGAGAATTCTTTTCACTAACAGATTTTTGATTTTGATGACGGTAGTGTTTTCCTGCAAAGTTTCGCGCGAAATATTCAGCGGCAGGTCTTCAGTATCAACAACGCCGCGCATGAATCGCAAATAACGAGGCATCAAATCTTTATTATCATTTTGTATCAACACCCGCTTGACGAACAAACTGACGCCATGTTCCTCCGGACTGAACCCCAGGAATTCATAATTGGTCTTGGGGAAATACAACAAAGCATTCAATTGAATCGGCGCATCCGCCGAAAAATGCAGCCAGCTCAATGGTTCATCTGAGGTGTTGACAAAAAATTTGAAAAACTCTTTATAATCTTTATCTTTGACTGAAGTTTTTGGCTCGCGCCAGATTGCCGATATTTTATTAATTTGTTCACCATCCAATTTTATGGCAAATGGAACAAAATTGGAATAGGTTCGGACCACGCTTTCGATGCGGAATTTTTCGGAAAATTCTTCAGCATCATCACGTAAAAAGACTTCGATTTTGGTACCACGCGGTGTTTTCTCTGCTGCCGGTTCAATACGATAGCTACCCGCCCCATCGCTGCTCCATTTCCAGGCGCGCTCATCCTTTAAATATGAACGGGTTGTCAAAACAACTTCTTTGGCTGCCATGAAAACCGAATAAAATCCAACCCCAAATTGACCGATCAAATTCGGTCCCTGTTCACTGTTTTCGGAAATCTTTTTCAAAAAATCCAGCGAACCCGAATGCGCTATAGTTCCGATATTTGCGATGAGCTCATCACGCGTCATGCCGATGCCGGTATCGGTAATCGTGAAAATTTTCTTTTCTTTGTCCAGATCGATGCGAATTTCAAAATCCAGATCTGGCTGGTAAAATTCAGTGCCGCGGATGCTTTCAAATCTCACCTTATCCAACGCATCCGCAGCGTTTGAAATGAGTTCGCGCACAAAAATTTCGCGATTGGTGTAAAGCGACCGCGCCAAAATATCCAATAACTGGCTAATTTCTGCTTTGAATTTGTAAGTCTTTTTTTCTTTTACTTGTTCTGCCATATAACTCTCCTCCAAATTATTTTAAAATTATCCTGAAAGCCCTATAATTTGTTCCCGAACTCAGTATTTTGGTAATCCCGCTTTTTAATCCTTATTATTAATAATGTTACTTCAAAGGAATATTCGACTGAAGAGATTCAGCGAAATAATTTGCTGAAACAGAATCAGTCGTCAGATTTTTGAGGCGCAAATTTATTGAACAATAACAATCCGACAATCGTTGCAATTCCAATAGCGCTGAAGATCAACCACAGTGTGCGCGGTTGGTTCAATTTATCAACAAAATGCACATAGAGGTTAGCTCCCAAAATAGCGCCAATACTGCTCCCGATTACACCGTAGAGAAAAATGTAACCCATGTAAGTTGCGACCCGATCTTTAGGTGCAGTCAGTCCGACATAACTGATAAATTTTGGATGAGCGGTCATCTCGCCGATGGAAAAAATGATGATACCTACCATAAATACCCAAATGTCGGCTGAAATCGCCAGAATCGCCATCCCCATCGTCGCCATCCCAATACCTGCAATCATCGTCGGTAACGCTTTGGTATTTTTAACAATGCTGGAAACCAGCAACTGCAACAGGATAATGGTACCGGCATTGATCACGGTAACATGTTCCACATCGAAAAACCAATTGAGATTAATTCCAATTTTTCCCAATGCGCTGTTGATAAAATTATTGAACGACGAGGCATCCACATAGGCTTTCATATACCAGAGCACCGAATCAAACATCTGAAAATATAAAATCCAAAAACCAGAGTAAATGAAAATCATTAACAGAAAACGAAAATTGTCTTTGAATTTTTCTGTGTCGCCGGTTTCAATCGTGAACAACGACAATACGGTAAAATAGATTACCGAACTGACGATTCTGGAAAATGTATCCAGTCCGGGAAATAACCAAATGCTGGCAATAATCACCAGCGATGCGATCAAATTATAAATCATTTTTGTTGAAGGTTCAGATTGAGAATACTTTTTTTGAATCGCGAGAATAATTAAACTGCTGATAAAAAGCAATACGATAAAAAGGCTGAAAAAGGATCGGGTTTTCGCGCTGTTGAGGATTTCATCCACCTCGATCTGGCTGAAACTAATAAAGCGATCATAATCACGGATATCATTTACCAACCTCGCTCTGAACCGATCCACATCTTTGGGATGATGAATCGCGACTTCAAGCTCGCCGGAATTTTTAACGGTAATGGTATAAGGCTTGCCGTCAGCTGGTTCTGGTTCAACACTGACTCTAAGGACGGTTCGCTGCTGTACCTCTGTAAATAATTGATCGATCGCTGGTGGGGATAAATTCTCCAATGCCGGATATTGGGACAATTCTCCCAGCAAATCCGACTTGAATTCCTGGTACACATCCGGTCTGAATATTGTCACAAATACCCGGTTAGTTCGTTGTTGTTCGAATCGCAGCAGGACTGAATCCAACTGCGCCCGTGAAAACGTCACATAAGGCCTTAACTGCTCGCCCAAGCTTTGATACAACTGATGGTGATCCGGTTTCAAAATTGTTATCAACAAATCTCCGCCATATTGCAGAATAGGTTTGATGGGTTCATCAATTTTTTCATCCGATCCCATTTCGAACAGCAATTGATATTGACCTGATTTTAAATTGTGTTGGTGATGAATTCTAAACGGATTCGGTCTCATCACATCGCGTTCGATTCGGAAAGTAACCGCAGTATCGTTTTGTACCAGTGCGGCTTTATTAAATTTTTCGGTCACTGGTTTGCGTTGCCCGTACTGCCAGAGCGAAAGTACTAAAAGCAAACCGATTATAATGTAAACCAACAGCGCCCGATTTTTCGAGGATCGCAGATAGTGATAGATCAAAACGAACGGGCTGTAGATA
>DSAU01000507.1 GCA_011046315.1 bacterium | reverse complement strand
CGAGACATGAAAGAAATGGAAAGTTCTTTAAGAAGAGACATGAAAGAGATGGAAACATCGCTGAGACGAGACATGAAAGAAATGGAATTACGCTTAAAGCATGATCTTACCTTACGCTTGGGCGCGATGTTGACGGCTGGCATTGCCATTGTCGCTGCACTGGTGAAATTGTTGTGACTCTTTGCTAATTTTTTAAAAAAGTAATTCATCAGGTACTGGATTAATCCAGATCGTGTCCACTTCAGAAAGTGATTTAAGGCAATTCTGCTCGCTTCAATAAATTTATCCCCTTATTCCAGATTTTGATATTTACCATAAATGTATCCCATCATTATTCCAGTCGGCAATCAGTACGTCGACGTTTGATTGATTTCTTTGATTTTTATTGGTAACATTTCAGCCACCAAGTCTCCAAACCACAAAGAACCACCAAGAAAAAAGAATTTATAAAATGCGAGATTAGTCGACGCTAAATTTTAATCAAAAAAAACATGAACATGTTTCATTGAATGACAAGAAAAGTAAAAATGGATTTCTTGGTGAAACTTAGTGCTTCATCTCAAAAATTCTTGTAGTGTGTAAAATAAGTTGATCCTCAAAAAATAAAATCCGCCCATCAGCGGATTGAATCCATTTTGTTTTGCCTGTTATTTCGGACTGGAATTAAGGCGTACGCCTTTTATTAACCCTATAAGGAACTATGAAATGGTGTAGTTAGCGGCATGGTGCCTTGGTGGTAAAAAAAAAGCTAAGCTGCACAGTTACAAAATTAGCTAAAAAGATCGCTCATGTTTTTATTTTTAGTGAGCTCTTTCCTTCCGCTTTTTCCAACAAAGAAACAGTTTCACCCCAAAAACACCTCAACTTCATTACCATCATAGCGCACTATCCTGTCCGGCTGCAGTGTCTGGTCAATTCCGAGGCCTTTGTCCGGTCTCACTACTACCACATAAAATGTCCGTTGACTGAGCATACCGGGAAAACTACCTTTGCGAGCCCCGATTTTCAGGGTCATTGATTCATCGCTCCAGTGAAATGGAATGATGGAAAAACTCCCTTTCTCATAATTGTAATTATCGTTTTCGTCCTCATAGAGATCGAAGCCGGCGTCGCTGCCCGGATAAATTCGCAATTCGATGGGGTCTGCCGGTTTTTCGGTGGCAAACTGCATTTCGGGCCCCAGCGGAATTATGCTGCCAGATCTCACAAACAGCGGAATAATTTCCAGCGACGGTTTTGAGACAATGGCCTGTCCTCCCGGATAAGACTGACCGTACCAGAAATCATACCAATGACAATTTGCCGGCAGGTACAAATCAACTTCTGGGTTCAGCGGTTTTTGCGTAAGCTGTTTCAGCATCGCGGGAGTTTTCCAGGCAAGCGTAATTTCAGAGAGCTCGTCGGTTTTGGCAAAATCCAATCGCACAGCAGCTTTTTCACCGGCATTAAGTTTCAGACTGGCGACATCCATTTTTCGTTGATGTGGCGTCCAATTATCCACCAGCAATTTACCATTAACCCGGAGCCGGACGCTGCCTGAAGATAACAGCGATAGTTCATGAACACCGCTCTCCTCCGACACCAGCCAGCCTTCCCAGCGGATACTGTAATTGTTTGCAATTATTTTTTCCGGAAGTGCAAAATCCCAGTTAAAATTCACTGCTGCATCAATTCTCGAATTGGCAAGTTTTTCAAAGCTCGCTCCGTTGAAATAAGCGCCATTCAAGCCAGGGGTTCGGTCCAGCGACAGCAAATGATGTCCGGCAATGGTCTCGCCCACGCCCACGGTGCGATGGAACATTTCATGCGTTACCGGCTTCACCATAATCGCCGGACCAAACAGGTACTGGTCTCCGATTTCGTAAACATTTTGATCGTCCGGGAAGTCCATAGGCAATCCACGCATCATGGTATAACCTTCGCTGGTAACGCGCCACGCTACTGAATAGATATAGGGCAGCAGTCGGTAGCGCAGTTTGAGTAAAGCGCTGAGAGCTTGATAAGTTTTGCTACCTGGTTCGCCAAACTGCCATACCTCGCGTGGTGTTCCGGTTCCGTGAGCGCGAAAAATCGGAGTGAATGCACCAAATTGAAACCAGCGCACATACAGTTCGCGAAACGCCGGATCCTCAACGCCGCCGAAATAATCGCCGCCGTGGCTCCAGGGGAAAAAACCACCGATGTCCATGCTCCAGTATGGGATGCCCGCCATGCAAAAGTTGATACCGGCGGTGATTTGTTTGCGAAAGACCTCCCACGAAGCGCCAATATCGCCGGACCAGGTGGCTGCTGCGTGGCGTTGCTGCCCTGCAAAGGCTGAACGTGTTAAAATGAACACCCGCTTGTGGGGGCTAAGTTTTCGCTGGTTTTGATACACCCCTCTGGTTGTCATGAGTGAATAAGCATTCAGATAGCGGGCAACGCTGCCGAGTGCGGTTTTAGTGCATTTTTTAAACTCCCGTTCTGTGATCTCCTGGGTATCGGTATTGGAAAACTCCGGTTCGGTGCCGTCCATCCAGAAAGCGTCGACGCCGTTATCGAACAAGCCGGTTTTGATATATTTCCAATAAATCCTTCGGGCGTCATCGCTGAAAGCATCGTACACCTTGCCGCTTCCCCAGTGGTCCTGGCGGTAAAGTAATTTTTGCTCGTTCAATTCTCGGAAGATTTTTGATTTTTTGCCGACGGCAGGCCAGATCGAGACCATCAAACGGGCGTGATACTTCTGGTGAAGTTCTTCAATCATCTCAGCCGGTCGCGGAAAGATGGACTCTTCCCATTCCATGGAGCTCCATTGGTCGTTATCGCCCCAGTAACGCCAATCCTGTACGATCACATCGATCGGCAACTTTCGTTCGCGGTACTGCTTTATTGTATTAACCAGGTCCTGCCGATCCCGGTACCGTTCTTTGCTCTGCCAATAACCGAAAGCCCAGCGGGCAAACAGCGGCGCTGCGCCGGTAATTTGCCGATTGCCGGCGATCACGCCATCCATGTTTTCACCGGCGATGAAATAGTAGTCGATCTGTTCCGCCACTTCAGACCAGAAAGTTGCGCCTTCGGTGCCGTCGAGAAATTTTGTTTTCGAATAATTGTCCCAGAGAATTCCATAACCCCTGGTGGAGATCAAAAACGGCACCACGGCGATCTTGTTTGCCTGTACCAGCAGAACTTCCTTTTGGCGGTAGTTCATTACCCCGTCTTGAAACTGCCCCAATCCGAACAACGCTTCGTCATCGCTGAATTGGAACCTTTGCTCGCAATGAAAAACCTTCTCTCCTGTCACGAGGGCTGGCTCCATTCGCCGCGGCGAAT
>DSAU01000577.1 GCA_011046315.1 bacterium | reverse complement strand
CATTAATATGGACAGTATATCAAATATCCACATAAAAATAAGAAAAAAAATAGCACCACCTCCGAGCAGGCTGAAAAGTTTGTGAATTCGCCTTTTAGTTTCCGCTTTCAGGAAACCATTGATCAGCATGTTGATTTTAATCTTGAGCAGCAGCCGGATATGCCTCGGATTCATGCTATTGGTCCTCCAAATATTTGATAACCTCATCAAATTCGGCGCTGCCGGTCAATTCCAAAAATATATTCTCGAGACTTTTTTCATTTTTTTTCGAAAGCTTCCGTAACTCGTCCATGGTTCCTTGAGCAACGATTTTACCCTGATTAATAATGGCGACCCGATCGCACATTGCTTCGGCGATTTCCAGAATGTGAGTTGACATAAAAACCGTGACGCCCTTTTCAACTAAACCTTTGAGCAGATCCTTCAGATTGCGCGCGCTTCGAGGATCCAAACCAGCCGTGGGCTCATCGAGAAACAGCACTTTGGGATCGTGTATCAGCGCCGCCGCCAGAATGCATTTTTGTTTCATACCATGAGAGAAATTTTGAATCAGATCATTGACACGATCTTTTAGTTCAAACAACTCAATCAACTGATGAAACCGGCGTTTAAAATTCCGGCTATCAACCTGATACAGATTGCCGATGAATTCCAGAAATTCTTTCAGGGTTAATTTTTCGTACACCACCGGAGTATCCGGAACCAATCCGAACAATCTTTTTGCCTCTATCGAATGGGTGTTCAGGTCATAACCTTCGATGATAACCCGTCCCGAGGTGGGCTTTAATAACCCGGTCATCATTTTGATAGTGGTGGTTTTTCCGGCGCCGTTGGGACCTAAAAATACGAACAATTCCCGATGAATTTGCAAATTGATCGCGTTGACAGCGGTGAGACTGTCATATTTTTTGGTAAGATCGATAGCTTCAATCACTGAAACTGCTCCTGATAAAAGTTTTTACAACTATTAATGCGATAAAAAGTCAGCGCCGAGATTTGATTTTCATTTACCGAACTGAGGCGCTATTCTGTTGTCAGTTAAATCTTTGTTTTTTGCAAAAGTTTTTCTATCAAAGATTGGTTAACTCTTACAAAGAAAAGGCTGAGGCGAAGGCAAAGGCGAAGCAAAGTGTAAGATTAAAGGATAAAGGATAAAATATTTTCTTTAATCTTTCGCCTTTGCCTCTGCCTTCGCCTGCACTTTAGTGCGCTGGGAGCATTCAATTAATCTAATCAACCTTTAATACTGCCAGAAATGCTTCCTGAGGGACTTCCACGTGCCCCAATTGTTTCATGCGTTTCTTGCCTTCTTTTTGTCTTTCAAGCAGTTTGCGCTTTCGGGTAATATCGCCGCCGTAACACTTTGCGGTGACATTTTTCCGCATCGCCCGGATCGTTTCGCGGGCGATAACTTTGCTGCCGATGGTAGCTTGGATCATCACTTCATACATTTGTCTCGGGATAATTTCCCTCAGTTTCTGGCAGAGTTTACGCCCCCATTCGTATCCTTTTGACCGGTGGATGATGATCGATAATGCATCAACCGACTCTTTATTGATTAAAATGTCCAGCTTGATCATATCGGCGCGTTTATAGTCTAAAAATTCATAATCAAAAGAAGCATATCCTTTGGAGACCGATTTGAGTCGGTCATAGAAATCGTAAATGATTTCCGACAGGGGAAATTCATAGTGCAAATCAGCCCTGGTAGGATTGAGATAATCGGTGTTTTTATAAATACCGCGGCGTTCCTGAGCAATCTTCATGATGTTGCCGATGTATTCCGTGGGAGTCAGGATGTTTGCTCTAATATACGGCTCTTGGATATGGTCGATGTAGGTTTGTCCGGGTAGATTTGCCGGATTATCGACTGTTATTATTTCTCCGTTGGTCTTATAAACTTTAAACGCAACACTGGGAAGCGTGGTGATCAGACTCAGGTCATATTCCCGCTCCAGTCGTTCCTGCACGATCTCCATGTGCAGCAATCCGAGAAAGCCGCAGCGAAAACCAAAACCCAGCGCGATAGAATTCTCCGGCTCATAAATGAGTGAAGCATCATTTAATTTCAACTTCTCTAACGCATCACGCAGGTCTTCATAATTTTCATTGTTCGCCGGAAACAGACTTGAGAATACCATTGGTTTAACGTCTCGGTAACCGGGCAGTGGTTTTGGCGCCGGGTTTTCCACTGTGGTGATGGTATCTCCGACTTTGGTGTCGCGCACCTCTTTAACGCCGGCAATGATGTAACCCACTTCGCCTGCTGATAGTTTGTTGGTGGGAACATTTTTTATTTTTAGAATACCGACTTCATCCACTTCAAACCGTTTATTATGAGCAAAAAATCTGATTGTCATCCCGGATCGGATCTCCCCTTGAAAGATTCTCACATAAGCGATGGCACCGCGATAGCTATTAAACATTGAGTCAAAAATTAACGCTTGCAGTGAGCCCTTCGGATCACCTTTGGGGGCAGGTACCCGCTTGACGATGGCTTCAAGTACGGCAGAAATGCCAATTCCATCGCGAGCGCTGCATAGCATAATTTCCTGTTCGTCAACTCCCATAATTTCCATTAATTGGTCTTTAACCTCATCCACCCGTGCGCTTTGGAGATCAATTTTATTAATGACCGGGATGATCTCCAGATCATTTTCCAGCGCTAAATACAGATTGCTGATGGTCTGGGCTTCAATTCCCTGGGCAGCGTCAACGACCAGCAGTGCCCCATCACAGGCTGCCAGGCTTCGCGACACCTCGTAAGAAAAATCCACATGCCCTGGTGTGTCGATCAGGTTTAATATATATTGGTTCCCATCGTTGGCTTTGTAATTCATAGTGATGGCGTGCGATTTGATGGTGATGCCGCGCTCGCGTTCTAAATCCATGTTGTCTAAAATCTGCTCCACCATATCTTCTTTTTTTAATGTGCCCGTTTCTTCCAACAACCGGTCGGCAAGGGTGGATTTGCCATGGTCGATGTGGGCGATGATGGAAAAATTACGAATAAAATTTATGTTCATTAATCAGTCGCCTTGTAAAGTCATTCCTACATTCAGAAATGGTTTTAATGTTTCGGATTGAAAAGTTGGTTCTTCTAAAAGTCAAATCCAAAACCACACATAATAGCAAAAAATCAGCAATTATGCAACAGAAAATTTTGTAATAAAGTAATATCTCAGTCATCGGTGTAGACGTACACTGATGCCATCGCTTTATTTGTAACAATATTAGAAATAGCTGGCTCTATTTAAAAATTTTATCATCTCTCAAATAATCAAATCATCAAGCGATGGCATCAGTATTCCACCAGTAACTG
>DSAU01000161.1 GCA_011046315.1 bacterium | reverse complement strand
GTTATACTTAGCATCCTACTTTGAGGCACATTTTATATTGGTCTGCCCTTCGCTTATCTTTTAAAATTTAAGATTAAAGTACAAGATTAAAGATTAATGGGGCAGCTAATTCGCAGCCGCTAGTTCCTTTTTTAATTCCTGTTAAAAATCAATGGCTAGTTCGTATTCCAGAAACTGCCTGGTTTTGCCTGTATTGGCTAAAGAATTTTTTACATCGCCACGTCGGGGTTCGACATACCTGGGTTTAAGGGAGTGTGTATAAAATAACAGTCATCTGCATTCTGTTTTTTTCTCTACTTTTAAGATTGTACAATGATTAATATATTTGCTAACTAATTCTTTCACACATCTTTATTTAGCATGCTGTCCATTAGCTCATAAAAATTCAAAAACACCTGTCATTGCGATCCCGCTTCAGCGGGAGAAGCAATCTCTTTAATTATCGAGACTTATTTTATCCTGCTGAAATGGAATCGCTATGATATTGATGAATCTCGCTATTTGTTCAAATGAAAGCTCCGGAACCGGTTGCCTTTAAACCGTTTATCAAACAAAGATCTTTGATAATGAGTCAAGTTTTGAAAACAGCATAGATGTTATTAGCAAGCTCGTCCCGCGACAGCGGGATTAAATATTTTCCTAAAATTCTAAAACGAAAATTAAAAATCTGCCTAAATTGAATATATATCGGGAGTGAATCGCCTTTATGCGATTCTGGGAAGTGTCTAATAACTCGCTTAATTTATTATCAAAAAGTAAACAAAAATCTCTTTGTTTTTGTTTCAAAAATAATCGCTAAAGGGTGACAAAAAACACGAATTAGCGTTTCTTACCTGCCCGCAGCAGGCGGATTAGCTGAAAACAAGATTAAAGATTAAAAAGGGTTGCTTGGGCTTTCATTTTTTTGAGCTTAAAACTTTTCTATCCTGAATTATTCACAAACAATAAGTTGAACTGGATTAATTTTACTAATTACAATTAGTTAAAAATAAGTGAAATTTGAAACTGTTTTTTTGTCGCTTAATCCTTAATTTATGAACAATTCATCCCGTTTTTGCAGGACGCTACCTTTGAAAATCTGATGCCTGTACAGTTACCTTATAAATATAAAAAAATAGCTACTGTGAATAATACGGGATAAAAATGTGGTAACTAATCACAGAGTAGTAATAGAGTGATTTAAGTTGTTGTTATTTCGGAATGCAATCCATTAATGTCCCGCTTCAGCGGGATGCGGCGCATAAACAGGCTGTCCATGAACTCATAAAAAATCAAAAAATACATGTCATTGCGAGGAGCGAAGCGACGAAGCAATCTCATTAATTATTGTGACTTATGTTAAAGATTGCGTAAGCGATCACAGGATGCATCAAGAAGCCGTTTAAAACGGCGTTGGATATGGATCATGTCGTCTGTACTCACCACGATGAATCATGGTGTTTGTTCAAATAAAAGCTCTGTAATCAGCTAATATTCGATAAAATAACCTCAAATCGCTTTGGCTTGAATTTTTCAAATAACAAAACACAAATGACAAACATGTCCGATTTTTGCGGATTGACCAGATGAAAGCTGATTTTATTTTCCTCGATGACATGGCTGGATATCGGTATTCTTTGCGCCAGATACAGCTCCGCCATGTCAGTCCCATTGTCAAAGACCGAATGCTATGAAGAATATGGCTGGTGTTTTTTTGAAGATGTAAATTGCAATATTTGGGCAAAAATTCACCAGGCTGAAGCCTGGTGTTAGTCATTAATTTTTATTGACTAACACCGACTTTCATGGCGGCAATTGAATAATCAAATACGATTCGGGCTTTAACCTATATTTTTGAACCATGTATCATCCTTTTTATATTGAATTAGAAAATTCTACAACTAAAGCGATCTGACAATGACAACCAATTTCAATGTAGATTAACCATATCGACAATGGCTTTTAACAGGTTTAAGCAGATTATTTTTACTTTACAAAAGACAATAATTTTCCATCCTTCAATTGATATTTCAACTGACAGCGGACGCACTCGGCCTGTTTTTCAAATTTGGGTAAAACTTCGCCGCATTCACAGATCCAGCCTTTTTGCTTTGCCGGAACGCCCATCATCAGCGCATAATCAGGAACATCTTTAACTACCACTGCGCCAGCGGCAATAAAAGCATGCCTGCCAATGGTATGCCCGCAAACAATGGTGGAATTTGCGCCCAGCGACGCGCCTTCTTTTATCAGAGTTTTAATATAATATTTTGCGCCGACCTGGGGATATTTTGATCTCGGGTCGAGAATATTTGTAAATACCATTGATGGACCGCAGAACACGTAATCTTCCAGGGTCACGCCCTCGTACACCGAAACATTGTTTTGAATTTTTACGAAATTACCGATGCTGACGTTGTTGGCGACATTGACGTTCTGCCCCAGAACGCACTTTTTCCCAATCTTTGCGCCAGTTTGGACGTGTGAAAAATACCAGATTTTTGTACCGTCACCAATTTCCACGCCGTCATCGATCACTGCTGTCGGATGGGCGAAATAGTTTTTCTTTTCCTCGTTTTTGGCAGGGGAAATTGAATCCAATTTTCTTTCATCAGCGGTCAGGCTTTGGGACGCGGTTTCAAGGATTTCCAGCACATCCACACCATTTTGGCCGCTTGCGATTTCAACCGAAGTGCCGTCCAGATGCTCTACAAAATATTTCAGCTCTTCAGTCAACGGCATGCCATTATCATACACAATGGTTTCAGTGGGCCCATCTCGTTTTACCGGTTCGCCCTGAACCCAATCGATTCCCTTTTCATAATAGAGCAATTTTTTTTCATTGGATGAATCTTCAAATGACAGCATTCCCTTTGATCCGATTACAACCAGCCGCTGCTCCTTAAACGGATGCAGCCAACTAACGAAAATGTGAGCAACAATGTTATTGGGATATTTGAGCACGGTCATCGTCGTATCGTGAATATTTGGCTGTAAAAACATACCGCCGCGGGAAATGATCTCTTCTGGTAACGCACCTATGAAATATTGAAAAATCGAGATGTCGTGCGGCGCAAAACTCCAGAGGATATTTTCTTCGGTCCGGACAGTGCCCAGATTGAGCCGGTTGCTGTAGAGGTATTGCAGTCTACCGATTTTACCTTGTTCAATCAATTCTTTAATTTTTCGGAACGCCGGATGAAACAACAACACATGCCCAACCATCAGATTAACACGATTCCGGTCCGCAGTACTTTTCAATTTTTGCGCTTCACTAAGTGTTAGCGCCATCGGTTTTTCCACCAAAACATGTTTTTTGTTTTCCAGCAAAAATTGGGTGATTGG
>DSAU01000146.1 GCA_011046315.1 bacterium | reverse complement strand
GTATTTCATAAGACGGAATAACTTGTTCCTAAGGTGGGACGAATATCAATTCTAGAAATGACTGCAAAAATAATTTCAGCGCATGCTGAAGGAGTTTTCCTGATACAACCAATTATGATCAAACATGTTTTAATCGAAAAAATAATTCGGAGGAAATAAATGAAGTTAAGACGAGCAATTATAATGGGCTGGGCGATCATGTTCCTGTTCGGAATATCAGCTCGATACGATCTTTATGGCGCGATAGCTGCGCCCAGCGGCGTATTGACCGGAAAGGTCATTGACGTCGAGACCGGTGAACCTTTACCGGGCGTCAATATTATTTTTGAGCATACCACAACCGGAGCGGCAACCGACGGCAATGGCCAATATATTATCCGAAATGCGCCAACCGGAAAATGGAGCGTGGTGGCTTCAATGATCGGCTATCGACGCGAACATCGAGTCATCGAGATTCTGCCGGATCGAACTGCAACTTTAAATTTTGAACTTAAATCGACCATTCTGGAAATGGGCGCGGTGGTGGTGACCGGGACTTCAACACCTCATTTGCTGGAAGATACACCGGTACGCACCGAGGTGATCCCGCGCAAGTTGATAGAACAAAAACAAGCGGTCAATCTGGCAGAGGCGCTGGCGTTTCAGACCGGCATTGATATTGAAAACAACTGCACCAATTGCAATTTTTCACAGGTGCGCATTTTGGGGATGGGCGGCAAATATTCTCAGATTTTAATTGACGGTGACCCGGTGGTCAGCAGTTTGGCCGGGGTTTACGGGCTGGAATATTTTCCCGAAGAAATGATCGATCAGATTGAAGTTGTCAAAGGCGGCGGTAGTTCGCTGTACGGCGGCGGCGCAATCGCCGGTGTGGTCAATATGATTACCCGCAGACCGATCATCAACCAGGTTCGGATAAAATTTATCAACAATTCGATGGACGGCGCAATGGATCAGCATATTGGCGCGGTGGCAGAGAAGATCTTCCAAAAAGAGATATCTGTTGAAGGCAGGAGGAAACCACGGCGGAGACAAAGACGGATAGCAGAAACAGTTTTCAAAGAAGCGACTTCAGGCGCTTATGTCTTTGGTTCCCGGCGGCTTCGCAATCCGTATGATCATAACAATGACGGTTTCAGTGAGCTGGGAAAATTGCGAAACGAATCCTTTGGATTCAAATGGTACTATCAACCATTTTTCAACAGTGAAATTCTGGCGTCATTTCATCACATTCATGAGGAACGAAGGGGCGGCAACAAATTCGATCTGCCGGTTCACGAGGCAGACATTGCTGAATGGCTGGAGCATTATCGAAGCGGCAGCAGCATCCGCTGGTCGCATCGCCCTAGTGCATTGTGGAAATATCGACTGTATTATTCGCTTGCCAACACCAACCGCAAATCCTACTTCGGTGGACTGGGTGGCGATACCGACGAAGATCAATTGGCAGCGCTGGCTTTTTATGGCAGAACCGACAATTTGCTCCAGATAGCCGGTTTTCAAACCGACTATCGTTTCCACGGACATCTGCTCACCGCTGGCGTTCAATATTCACACGACCGCATCAATGATAAAACAGCCGCTGAAACCGCCTACTATCTGGATGACCTTTACACCAACACCGGTGTTTTTATTCAGGATAATCTTCACTTTGGCAGCGAGGAACAGGTCGAATTTGTGGCAGGCCTGCGATTGGACAAACATTCGGAATTGAGCGCTTTGATTTTGAGCCCCCGTTTTAACGCTAAAATAAATCTCGGAAACGGCATCACCCTGCGAGCCGCTGTGACCACCGGCTTTAAACCGCCGCAAACATACGACGAAGATCTGCATCTGTGCGGCGTTGAAGGCGATCAAAGAATTGTTCGCAATGCTGTTGACCTGAAGGAAGAACGGAGCAACTCTTTCAGCACCGGTTTGGAATTTACCGGCTATCTCAATGACATTCCCACCATGATTTCGCTATCCGCTTTTTATACCAGACTGAAAGATTCGTTCACCGAACAGTTTGTGGCCAAGCAGGGCGTGATCGAACGCTGGGAACGGGTGAACAGCGACGGCGCTTTTGTCAGAGGGGTGGAAATCGATCTGGGTGTTCGTCCGCTAACTCAAGTTGAGGTCCGGGCCGGGGTTGTTTATAAAAAAAATCAGTATGACAGCCCCCACGAAGATTTTAACACCCGAAATTTTTTGAGAACCCCGGACCTGTCAGCCAATATCAGATTTTCAGTGACCGCGTCTCACCATCTTGATGTGTTTGCCAGTGGCAAATATATCGGAAAAGCCGATCTGTCGCATGCTGTGGCTGTCGATTACCAGGAAGATCCGCTGCTGGTTCTCAAACGCAGCGATGACTTTTTTGAAGCGGATATCGGGCTCAGCTACAAGCTGCCGCTGAATAATGGGCTTAATGCAAAGGCGACTCTCGGGGTAAAGAATATTTTGAATGCTTTTCAAAAAGATCTGGATGCAGGTCGTGATCGCGATCCGGGATACTTCTATGGTCCCACCAGACCCAGGACAATCTTCTTTGGGCTGGAAACAACGTTTTAATTGAATGGTTAACGCCCCGGTTTGTTAAAATCCGGGGCGTTTAATTTTTGTTTGGATTAAACCGATCAGTTCAAAGATCGCCGCGACCGCCATCGGCGAATAAATCCGCAGGCTAAAAAATGCAATGATGCTAAAGCATCATAATTTGTCATAAAAAAATTAAATGGCATCATTCATGATGGTTGTATCATTGAGCCTGATGATTCATTATCAGGTGTTCGATTCCGGACCGACTGATGCCATCGCTTGATAACCTGACTATTTGACAGATGATAAAATTTATAAACCAGGAAATCTATTTTTTGTATTTTTGCAAATAAAGCGATGGCATCAGTCTATGTTTCCACCCATGACCGGGATACTACATAATCTTTCAAATTCAGTTCGCTTTTTTATTAAACCAATCCCCGGCATTGATCATTGCCAAAAAAAGTTTTCCGCTTTAAAAAAAACTATTGATAATCGGAGTTTTTAATTTTATATTAGAATGATCAATTATTGCGTTATGAACAGTTAGAGCAGTTCATCGGCATTCAATAAATTTGACTTTTAGCGGGAAAAGCCTGATGTCCAATCCTCCAAACATTATTGCTGAGCTGGTAACAAAATTCGAGCGTAACCTCGACGAGTACCGCAATCCGAAATACAATGAAACACTGATCCGCATTGAGTTTGTCAACCCGTTCTGGAAAGCGCTGGGCTGGGACGTGGATAATGAAAAGGGCTATGCGCTGGCGTACCGTGATGTGATTCACGAAGATGCGCTCACGGTC
>DSAU01000318.1 GCA_011046315.1 bacterium | reverse complement strand
GTACGGAGGTACCGCCGGATTGGTGACGCTGGAAGACCTGGTCGAGGAACTGGTGGGGGAAATTTATGATGAGTTTGATCTGGATCATGACAAAAAGTTTCGCCGTCTGAACGGATTTACCATATCGGTTGATGCGATGGCGGAAATTGATGAATTGAATGAAAAATTCAGCGCTTCAATTCCGGAAAGTGAAACCTATTCCACCTTGGGTGGGTACATTATCGAAAAACTCGGACGGATTCCTGTTGCCGGCGAAGTTGTTAAGTTGGATTCCGGCAGAATGATTATCGAAAAAGCAAGCCGCAAGCGAGTTATTCGCGTCAAACTTATTTTTCGTGAATCGCTGAACGGCAAGCTCGATGACAGCGTTTCGGGATCGAAAGAGAACCAGGCTGATAAGAAATTATAGACTTGGTTTCGGTGAAGCAATCGGCGACCGGTTCATCAGCGTTTTAAAAATCATGGGTTGATTTGATCTTGATCCGATTGTTTAGCCTGAATAATTCATACGCCACAAAGTCTCGAAGACACAAAGGCACACAAAGTAATTAAAATATAAAGCTTGGCAGGCAAAGGAGATTAATCGACTCAGAATATTTTTTATGAATGCTTCTTTCACAACTTTATGATTCTTCGTGACTTGGTGCCTTGGTGGCAAGATTTATGAATTAAACAGGTTAGCTTTTTTCGCTTGGAATTTATGTAATTTTTTCTTGCTTTTTTTGTCAAATAAGGGTATATTGAGGCTTAAAATTTAACAAAATCACCATCGGAACTCCAAAATCTGAAAATGAGTAGATTGCCATTCAACTGGTCAATTAGATAACTTCGCAAGGGGATGAGAGTCGTATGGATATCGTAATAGTGTCTTCAATTCTGGCGATTGGTAGCCTGGGCTTATTATTTGGCGTTGGACTGGCTTACGCCTCTAAAAAATTTGCAGTGGAAGTAGATCCGAAAATCGAACGGATTTTTGATGAACTTCCCGGCGCCAATTGCGGTGGCTGTGGCTATCCGGGATGTTCCGGTTATGCCGAGGCAGTGGTGAAAAGCGGTGCTGATATGACACTGTGTGCACCCGGCGGTGACGCGGTAATTCAAAAAATCGCTGATATCCTCGGTGTTGAATCAACAGCCAAACAAGCTAAAGTAGCTGTGGTGCAATGCCGCGGCAACAGAGAAAAAGCCCCGGATCGGTTTCAGTACGATGGTGTGGAAGATTGCAGCGCAGCGCAACTGATTATGGGCGGCGCCAAGGCATGTGTTTACGGTTGTCTGGGATTGGGTAGTTGCGTGCGCGCCTGTCCGTTTGATGCAATGGAGATGGGCGAGGACGGATTGCCGATTGTTCTCGAAGATAAATGCACTGCCTGTGGCATCTGTGTATCGACCTGTCCGCGCGGCATCATGGCGCTGATTCCGGTGTCTCAAAAAGTTTTTCTGGGTTGCGTTTCCCAGGATAAAGCCAAAGCTGTTAAATCTGTATGCAGCGTCGGTTGTATTGGCTGCTCGCTTTGTGCCAAAGAAAAAGTGACGCCCTCCGGATCCATTCAAATGGAGGGGAATTTGCCGAAAATTGTCAAAACCAATGAAGAAGACCTGATGACGGCAGTGGAGAAATGTCCAACCAGCAGTTTTGTGGTTCGAGATATTGAAAAGAAAAAATAATTATTTTAAAGAGGTTGTGAAAATGTTGGAACGCGTGAAACAAGCATTGGAAAAAATTCGTCCTGCTTTACAGGCTGATGGCGGAGATGTTGAAGTGGTCAGCGTGGAAGATAATATCGTCAAAGTGCGCCTTACCGGTGCTTGCGGCGGCTGCGCGTTTTCTCAGATGACATTGAAAACCGGCGTTGAGCGGGTGATCAAACAGGAAATGCCTGAGATCAAAGAAGTCATTGCAGTATGAACAGATTTTGTGAGTTGATAAGATGGTACGGGATCGAAAACTTGGTGATGAGTGGTTGAATTGGAACGGTGAGCTGTGCCCTGACCAGATTCGGGTTGAAGCCGGTAAACGATTGTTTCTGGGATTTTCCTTGTTTGCGATCGTATTGTTGGCAGCGACAAGCATCTTTATTTGGTATTTGATCAAACCACGCATTCAACAATGGAGTCCGCTACTGGCGGACTTGGTTGAAAAATCGTTGTTGTTTTTTATCGGTCTGTTACTGATTATTTTCTGTCAGACGGTTCTGTCGATTATTACACGGAAAAATTTTATCCTCCGATTGGGCAAAGCCAGAATTTCCATTTCCTTTTTAACGCCTTTTATCCTGGCGTTGGGGCAAAAATTCGGCGTTTCTTTCGACCGAATGGGACATTCCTTTATTAAAGTCAGTAATTCTTTGATGCGCAGACCTCTGCAACGAGAAAAAATATTGATCTTATTGCCGCGCTGTTTGATGCGTTCCATTCAGAAGCAGGTCAAAGAGCTTGCTGATAAATATCAATGTTTGATTTTTACTGTGCCCGGGGGTGAACTGGCGCGGAAAATCGTTTTTGAACACAAACCCGCAGCGATCATCGGCGTGGCATGTGAACGTGACCTGATGAGTGGGATTCGGGACGTTAAAAATATCCCGGTCATCGGAATACCCAATTTACGCCCCGAAGGTCCGTGCAAGAATACCACTGTCGATTCTCGAATGGTTGAAGAAGCCATCCGCTTTTTTCTTGGATTAGATCCGCAACCGGTAGCTTTTATGGGTAATGCTACAACCGGTTAATGACTGAATGGTGGAAACCGGAACCTATTTGATCGTCTTCAAAAGCCTGTGGAGTTTTCCGTCAGGCTTTTTTAATAATCGAAAAAACTGTTGACATGTTTAAACCCGTCTTTGGGGGGGAATGTTTTTTTGGGAATAATCAATAGCCGGTAGTTGAAATTGGCTGCCGGTAGCTGATGTGAAAAAAAAACGGAAAATTGAAAATGATAAATTTTCGAAGGCAAAATATGGTTGCGTTTATTATTCTGCTATGCGGAGTGAACTGGTTAATGGCTCAATCCGACACTTCGATTCGATTGGAGCAGGCAATCTCATCAGAAAATGAGGTCGTAAATTGGTATTGGCGTCTGAATGATCTGAAACAACCTTACCCGTATTTGAAAGTTCTGCCGCAGAAAATCGAACTGCTTTCAATGGAGGGAAAAACCGTTCGCCGCTATGATTATTTGCCGGGCTCCTCAGTGGTTCACTCCGCTGATCATCATCTGTTGGCATATTTGACAGATTTAAAACGGCAAGATAGTGGGCAAAAACTATTGGAATATCGGATTGTTGATAGCCGCGGCAGAGAAATCTACACGATCCCACTGGATTTGACTTACGATGAACCCATCCCAGCGCTTTAT
>DSAU01000376.1 GCA_011046315.1 bacterium | reverse complement strand
AATGGAATAATTTAGAAATTCCTTCTTCTTTGTGTCTCTTGGTGCCTTTGAGTGTTTGTGGCTTAATAGTTACTAAAAAAATTCAAGCTCTTATTTCAAAGTATAAGCCAGAATAGTCATCGTTAAAATGTAAATTACAATGATGATGCCAATAATTGTGAACTGTTTGCTCGGGACTCCTTGCTGAGATTTGCGATCTAAAAATGGCACAAAAATCCAGAAAATTACGCCCACCAAAAATCCAAAAATGACGACAGCATCACCGGGAAAGAGCAAAATTTTCCCCGGCACTGATTTTAATGTTTGATAAGTAAAAATGAGATACCATTCCGGATGAACGCCAGGCGGCGTTGGCGCTAACGGATCGGCTTTGGTTCCCAACTCCCAGGGAAATAGCGAGCAGAGAGCCAATAACAAACCCAGCGTCAAGAGCCAACCAATGGCATCATGCAAAATAAATAGCGGAAAGAAAGGCTTTTCTTTTAACTTTGTTTTTGATTGTTCAATGGAAAGCGGCACGCTCATTCCCTGAATTTGCACGAGAGCCAGATGGATGGCCAAAATTATTACCACCATCATTGGAAGGATGGCAACGTGAAAGCCAAAGAAACGGGTTAATGTGGCGCCAGTGACTTGTTCACCGCCCCGCAGAAATATCATCAAATGTTTTCCGATAAAAGGGACCAGGCCGGCGATTTCAGTACCGACTTTAGTTGCCGTCAAAGCCAATTGATTCCAGGGCAACAGGTAGCCAGAAAATCCGAAACCGAGAAAAATTAAAAAAAGCAAAACGCCGGTGATCCAGGTCAATTCTCTGGGCTTGCGGTAACTTTTCATGAAAAAAGTGGCAAACATGTGAATAAATAAAGCGCCCATTAATAGGTTTGCTGCCCAGCTATGAAGAGAACGGATTAACCAGCCGAAGCGTACTTTTGTCATTATAAACTGGACCGATTCAAAAGCTGCTTCTGCGGTGGGTCGATAATAGAGCAGCAGCAAAATTCCGGTAACCACCTGAATAACGAACAGGAATAAACAAAAACCGCCGCTGTAGTACCAGATCGAATGTTTGTGAACCGGGACCGACTTCTTTTTAAAGAATTCGATCCAGCTTTGAATCGGGTAACGTTCGTAAAACCAATTTGAAATTTTCATATAGCGCTTTAGATTTTTTTTGATACAATGATTTCATCATTAATTAAAGTAACCGTATATTCCTCCAGCGGAGCGGGAGGCGGGCCAGAAAGATTTTTGCCGAATAAATCAAAATGACCATTATGGCAGGCGCACCAAATGTGTTTCATTTCAGTTTGATATTGTACAATGCAGTCCAGATGAGTGCAGGTTGCAGAAAATGCTTTGTACTTGCCATCTTCGGTTAATATTAATATTCCCGGATTTGGACCGAACTTAAATATTTTTGATGAGTTGGGATTTAATTCACCAATTTTTGCAGCTACCACTTCGTTTTGCACTGCTTGCGGGATCTTCGGTGGCAAGATAAAACGAATGATCGGGTAGATGGTCGCGGCTGCAAGAGCGCTGAGACTGCTATAAAGAGAAAAACTGATAAAATTACGGCGAGACAATAAAGACATGTCGCCCTCACTTTTTAGTAACTGACAAGTTATTTTCTGCCATTTTTTGGCAGAAAATTTAAAACCTGTTTGGTTCTGGTTTCGCCAGGTTAGGTGTGACTATGAAAAAGCTACAATGATGACAGCTATGGCTGAATGATAGGTTAATAATACAAAATTAAAAAAAAAATGTCAAGGAAAATTTTCTTTCCAGCAAAGAGTGACCATATTTGCAGCCAGCAAAGGAATGGGTTGAAGTCAAAAGGATGCTAATATCAGTGTTTACTGGGTTGAAAGTGAGATGGAAATTTTAACGATAATGTTTGCTGTGTGCATTTATCTAAGGCAAAATAAGCATCGGTGATTAATAAATGAAATTCAGTTTGCTGGAACCAAAAACAGAGCAGACCGCTAAATAATTCGCCGTTAAAAAACCCACTGTCACTACGAAAAAATACGTGGCTGATCGTTGGCGGAAGAATAGCCTTGATCTCAAGCCTTGTCTCTGTAGTAAGCCAGCGCAGCAGCGCGTTATGAGGGGATGTACTCTGCGGCAGCTTGTCCATGAACGTCTGATCCTGTTTCATGCGGCCGATTCCGCGGGCAGTCTTCATAGCAATGGTGCCAAAATTCTTTTCCCGGGCAAATTCGATAAATTTGTCCATTTCAGGATCACCACCATAGGAATAGATAAACTGGGCATGTTCATACAGTCCGTCTTCGACTACGGCCGTGAGGATCTCGGCAGCGCTCTGTCCATCCTTTAGTCTGGAGCTGCCTGCATAACTGTGCTGTGAAAGGCAGAGATGTTTCACAAGCCCTTGTTTTTTCATCCGGTCAAAAGCGCGCACAAAGCTTCTGTCTTTTTTAAGTTCGTCTGTATTATGGTAGCCGTAATGTAACTGCATGTCATCAAAGTAACCGAGACCGGTTTTTTTCAAAGCCTCCTTCACATAGGCATAATGTTCATCTTCATCGAAATGTCCCCGATAATGGTCCGGACCGATACGGTCCACTGTAACCTGACAATAGTGGGCATCCCGGTTCTTCAGGATGGTTTCAGGCGCCCCGCTTCTCATCCATCGATTCGCTTTATGCCAGTAATTCATTCCGCATAAGATACCAGCTTCGGTTGGAAGCGGCGCCAGATCGCCGGCGCCCAATAGAATTGAGACCTCTCTCCCGCTGTAAGCCAGTTTCCGGCGGGGTAATTTTCCCACTTTTTGCGCAGCCTCTTCAACTATCGACAAGCTTTGTTTTTGTTGATTACCGGTCAACTTACCTGTCATTCCAGCCAAAACCGCGGCTGATGAAATTTTTAGAAATTTCCTTCTTTGAATTGAGTTTTCATCTGACATTGTGTATGCCCTCCTGAATTATTAATTGATTGTATTCACTACAAATCCAGCATATTTTTCTTAGTTCAGGCTGTCATTGGACACTTCTAAATCAGCCAGCGGAGCGCACAGTTCAAACCAATCCGAATTTTCTCGTCTATGGCAGACTATTTTTTTCCACCAAAGAAAACTATCCCCAAAAAGCTCGCGGAAATAAGTCAGTTCGCTGCTGATGGTAGTCGGTATCAGTTCTAATAATTTGACCTCAGAAATCGAAAAGTTTTTCACACCAGAATCAACCATCGCCGCCGCTGATCAATGATAAAATTAAAGGAATGAATTGCAAAAAAAATATAGCATAATATGCTAAAAAAGTCAAGTTAAAACGGCAGCCATCGGTAATCCCTCAGTTATTGGTAAAATAAAATAGCACAATCATACTGATTTTTT